>NZ_SFBZ01000145.1:0-8557 GCF_007095495.1 Microcystis sp. M_QC_C_20170808_M9Col
TTATCCCGCCATACTTTTAATTCAATCCCTAAAATTACATCTTTATAACTCAGACATAAATCCATTCTATCGCTACCAATTGCATATTCCCTTTCTAAAACTCCCCCACCATTAACCACGCGATGTAAAAAAGCCATTAATACAATATGTGGGGCAATTTCATGGTAAGCAGCACTACTTAATAAAGGTTCGACCTGTTGCCGCCAAAACTTGAGAAATGCAGTTAATAAACCATCTATATTTAATTCACCTTTTGCTGTCAACCAACTAGGACTAATTAAAGGTAAACTGTCTTGAGTTCCTTGGACTAAAACGCGGGGAATTACTTCACGATAAATGGGATTAGAAATAACTAATCCTCCCCTTGGATCACGTCGTAATAGTCCTAAATCTATTAAATATTGGCGATCATCTGCTAGGGTATCGGGTAAGGTTTGCCCTGCTAAAATCGGTTCAATAATGTTTTTCACTCGTTTTTCTCTGAGTTTTTCCGCCAAACTATCTAAATGAGTATCCTGACGATTAATTAATATTTCTTTGGCTGTTAAAATATGTTCTTTGGTAATAGCAATACTTCTATCTTTTACCATTTTTTCTACAATTTATTTAGCTAAAGCATTGACTAACCAAGGTTGTCCTTGAGTTAAATCAAACGCTGTTTCTATTGCTTCTGGTATGAAAATTTGTCCAGTTGCTGCTGTATGTTGTTGATATAATTCTCCCACTTCTGCAAGATTAAAATTTCGCATAGTCAGAGAAGCAACTTTGATATTAAAAGGACTAGATGTATTTAATCTATCACTACCACCAGATGCTACTTTATAATCTCTCACATCTCGTAAACCAATTAATCCTACTGAGGTCGGAAAATTTTCAGGACGATTAGGAAAACCATCTCTTAACTGTCGTAAAACTGATATTAATGTTTGGTCTTGTAAAGAATCAATTTCATCTATAAATAATACTAAAGGGCGGTTTAAGGATGTTGCCCAATCTGATAAAAAAGCCTTAATTCTGCTTCCTGGTTCTTCCTGTCGCCATTGTTTAACAGGTGGTTGTAATTCTTTAGGTAAGCGGATATCTATGGTATCATACCAAGTTCCTAAAATTGCTAATTCTGCGGCAGTAGGATCATGATTAAATGCACTTCCTACTTCTACAGATACCATGACTGCGGCATAATTTCCTCTATCGGTAAGTTGTTTTGCTAGGGATAACATGGCTGTGGTTTTCCCTGTTTGTCGTGGTGCGTGAAGGACAAAATAACTTTCTTGTTCAATTAGCTCCTCTAAATCTGGTAATCGTACTGTGGGAGAGAGCATATAGTGGATATCGTCTTTACAGGGACCGGCAATATTAAACCAGCGAGTCATAGAACTTTGGTAATAGGTGAACTCTTTAAGTTTACACTATCTATAATTATGTTGGTATCAAGCAAGATTTTCACAGGTTATGTTTCTCCTTTAAATATTCCCATTTAGCTTGATCTGGATCAAAATCAGGAGGTGCAGGTTGGGTTTTCTCAAACCAGTTTTGCAAAACCTTGATTTTAGTTGGTCTTTTTGGTGTTTCTGGTGCTGGTTCAGTGGTTGGGGTTGTGGTATGATCAAGGGTATCTGTGGCTGCCCAAACTACAATTTCCACGTTTCTGGGGGGTAAATTCAGGGGTTGGGTAATCAGCAAGTTACCAGATTGATCAATTTTTCCTTTGAGTTTGTATGCTTGCATGATGTTTTTTTAGGACTTACGCAAGACGTGGCTGAACGCCTTATTCTTGCGTAGGGGTAATTCATGAATTACCCCTACTTTCGGTCTTTTTTGCGTAAGTCCTGTTTTTATGATAATCTATTTTTAGATGATATCATATTGATAAAAATTCACTCTCTAAATTTGGGTTTAAATTATGATAACTACACTCATCGAACGAGAAGCAGAACCAATTTTAATTAGTGACTTAACCTGGAGAGAATTTAAAGCTGTTGAACAGCTAATTGAGCGCCCAGGGTTAAGGTTATCTTTTTTAGATGGAGTTTTGGAGATTATAAAAATGCCAGGGAAAAAACAGGAAACTATCAAAAAACGTATTGCTTCTTTAGTAGAAATTTATTTAGAATTTTTGGAATTAGATTTTACTCCTACTGGTTCTGTCACCCTAGAAAATGAATTTGAAAAGGTTAAAAAAGAAGGTGATGAATCTTATGAATTGGCAGCAAATAGAAAACATCCTGATTTAGTGATTGAGGTGGTTGTTAGTAGTGGAGGAATTAATAAACTGGAAGCATACAAACGGTTACAAATTCCTGAAGTTTGGTTTTGGACGAATGATGAGTTATTGTTTTATAGTTTAGGAAATGAGGGATATGAAGCTGTTAGTAAATCGCAACTTTTACCGAGTTTAGATGTAGGTTTATTGCTGCGTTGTATTAATACAGAAAATCATGCTCAAGCACTGCGGGAATTTAGAGCAGGGATAAAAATTATTGAACCAACTTAACGGAGGCGGGAGGCAGAGGGCAGCAGGCCGTTTTTGTAACGGGGATTTATGCCCCGCTACAAAAATTTTCGCCTTAAAAGACGAGGTTTTAGACCCGATTTTTTCGATAATTGGGGACAACTAGAATTTTGGCTAATTGTTGGCGATTATCCCACTGCCTACTTCTTCGACAACTTTGTAGATTTTGTGGCCTCTAGCAACAGCATAATCTTTTAATCGGTCAGCTTGTCTATCTAGATTGTCTTTATTTTCGGCGCTGGAAACTCTTGCATAAATGCAAGCTATCAAGTCGGGTTTTGAATGGTTGTCATCCGTTATGATAATTGTACCAGAAGGCAATTGATAGCCTGTTAAATTCCCTTGTTTCCACCACCTCCAAGCCGTTCGATAACTTATTCCTGTTTTTTTTGCCTAGTCTGATAGTTTCCTGTCCACATATTGCCATGCTTGACTATATCTGATTATATTTCTCTTGAAACTTTAAAATACCCTCCGCTCAAAGACAGGGACAACCTTTGATCCTAGCCCATCGATAGAAAAACTACTATTAGGGCCACTGGTAGCAACAAGGTGAACGGTGACAGAACTTAACGGCCTATGATTAAAGAAACGAGGAATCAGAACCCTAAATAAATCCTCGCTCCGCCATTGCCTTGATTCTCCCTGATAATTATGGGACTTTTTGCCCGTCACCAAAACCTCCGTCAGTGGTTTAAATCCCAACACTTCGGACGTAGCGCGACCGATAGTCGCTATGCTTTACTGGTAGCCTGTTTAATCGGAATTCTCTCCGCCCTTGCCGCTATTATCCTGAAATTGGGTATCGGTTGGTTAGGTGGTTGGCGGGTGCATCTAGTAGCCAATTCCTCTCCTTTCCTAGTTTTGCCCCTCGGCGGTTTTCTGCTCGGTTACAGTGCCGGTTGGATTGTCGAACACTTCTCCCCTGCGGCCGCCGGGGGCGGTATTCCCCAAGTAAAAGCGGCCTTAGCTAAATATCCTTTGCCCCTGTCTTGGCGGGTCGCCCTCGTAAAAATGATCGGGGCGATCCTGATCCTTGGCGGTGGTTTAACCCTTGGTCGTCGCGCCCCTACGGTACACATCGGGGCGGCCCTAGCGGCCCAGTTAAGCGTCTGGCTGCCCACCAGTCCTGATCACCGTCGTCAGATGATCGCAGCCGGGGCAGCCGCGGGGTTAGCGGCCGGTTTTACTACTCCCATCGCCGGCGTCCTCTTTGTGATCGAGGAATTAATGCGCGATGTCTCCAGTATGACCCTAGAAACGGCGATTGTGGCTTCCTTTACCGGGGCCGTGGTTTCAATGATGCTGCAGAATACCCCCTCAATGATCACTGAATATGCCAATATTAGCTTCTCTGCCCAAGAAATCCCCATTTATTGCCTTTTGGGGGTTTTAGCGGGCTTATTGGGGGCTTTATTCAATCAGGGCATCCTTTTTTGTAGCCAGCTGCAGCGGCGTTGGCGGTTATCTCTGGCTTGGCGCATCGGTCTGGTCAGCTGGTTATCGGGAACGGTAGTGGCCTTTTTACCCGACTTTTTTCGAGATAATACGGGTTTACGGGAATTTTTGCTGGCAGGGGAATTAAGTTGGCAGAATACCGCCCTCGCTTTTGTGGTCTATTTTTTCCTGACGATGATCTCCTATAGTTCCGGCGCTCCGGGAGGACTCCTCGCCCCCGCTTTGGTGTTGGGATCCTGTTTGGGGTTTCTGGTGGGGGGAATCGAGACGAAAATGATGGGTTTCGGCAGCGAACCTAGTTATACTTTAGCCGGTATGGGGGCTTTTTTTACGGGAGTAGTCAGGGTTCCGGTAACGGCGATCGTGATTGTCTTTGAACTGCATCGCAATTTTAATGTTGTGCTGCCCCTGATGTTGACCTGTGCCGTTTCTTATATCACTGCCGAAAGCATTCACCCCGGTTCCCTCTATCAGCATTTACTTTCCGCTAGTGGTATTATTCTCAACGAAGAAACCCCTTCTAATGATGTGTTGGCCCATCTGTCGGCTATAGATGTGATGCAATCCCAGGTGGAAATTCTGGCGGCAGATTTACCCCTGGGGGAAGTGGTGAAAATTATGTCCCGTTCCCATCATCGCGGTTTTCCCGTGGTGGAACAGGGGCGACTATTGGGGATTTTTACCCAAAGTGATCTGGATAAATGGCGATCGAAAAACAGTCAAACAGTCCTACGGGAGATCATGACTCCCAATCCGATTACTGTGGCCCCCCAGGCAGCTTTAAGCGATGTTTTATTTCTCTTAAATCGCTATCAGCTTTCCCGTTTACCTGTTACCGACGGTCAAAAACTGGTGGGGATCATCACCCGCACCGATATTATCCGGGTGGAAGCCGATCAATTGGGGGGGGTTTGTCAACTGCCCCAACCCAGTACCCCTTCCTATGTGGTTTATCAAACTCGTTCCCCGGCCGTGGGAATAGGCCGGATTTTGTTACCCATTGCCAATCCCGACACCGCTACCGCTTTGTTTAAAATTGCTGCTGCGATCGCCCGTCAACGCAATTATGAAATAGATTGTCTCTATGTGATTACTGTGCCTCGTCTTAGTTCTCCGGCGGAAGTAAAGGTAGATACGCGGGAAGGACGCAAATTACTTCATCGTCTGGAAAGATTAGCCCGACGGCAGAATATCTCTGTTCATACACAAATTTCCGTGGCTCAGGATATCGCCGACGGGATTTTGGCGACGATTCGCGAACGACACAGCAATTTATTAATTATGGGTTGGACGGGGGAAAAATCCACCACCGGGGCGATTTTCGGGTTTTTAGTCGATACTTTGATTGCTGAAGCCCCCTGTGAAACCATCTTGGTAAAATTGGGGACAAAGGATTGTTTTCCCAACGATCTTAATCGGGAAAGGATTTGGCTGATTCCCACCGCCGGCGGTCCCAATGCCCAACGCGCTTTAGCATTATTGCCTAGTTTGCTGTCTTTGTCCGAGTCTTCGGATCATCCCGAACTTTGGTTATGTAAAATCTATTCCCCGACGGAGTTACTGCCGGATCTGTCCACTTTGGAAGTTTTACAAGCATCTTTACAGAAAGCGATCGCACAGCCGATTGTGCCTTTACCGATTCGTTCGGCCTCTCCGGCCGAGGCGGTGATTCATCTGGTAGAATCGGAGGATTGTTCCTTGGTGCTTTTGGGTGCATCTAGGGAAAGTTTGCTCAATCAGTTCTTAAATGGCAATATCCCCTCGACGATTGCCTGTGCCGTTAATTGCACTGTGATTCTCGTGCGAGGGGAATTATCAGATTAGTTGATTAGCTAGGCGGAAGCTAAACTTAAACCGAAGGGTACGGTATTGTCAATTTTCGCCCCTTGACTCTCCTCTAGGGAATGGGGATAAAATATTTCCCTGTCCAGTTGACCATCGGAGTCATCGTCATCCCCATCGCTGATATAAAGGCGTTCACAGGGGATGTTATCGGAAAGGATGGCACTGGCCATCATCCCCGTATGAATCTCTAAGAAAGCATCCGCTAGGGTCTCAAATACTAAACGCTGCCCGGGGAAAACCACCCTTTCAAAATACCAGTTAGCAATATTGGTGATGCGAACAATTTGAATATGATTGGTCGCATTGACATAGCAACAAAGAATACTATTTTTCTTGCCGTTGGGGAGGGGATCGAGAATCTGTGCCATAGCAATTGAGGTGATCTTAAAGTGGGTTTGTCATCGCTCCTTCACCCTAACATCCTTTGATCCCCAATAGCTGTAAAGATGATTACATTACTCTGATAAAAATCTACCCATCGCTCTTTCTGGTGATAGAAAGCGGTTTTTATTAAAAAATCATTAAATTTAACTAATGCCTAGTTTTGGCTATTTGTCAAGGGGGGAACCCCGTTTTTTTTGCTGTTTTTCTTGATTTTTTGCTGGGCTATTTATCGCTCAATTTTGTTAACGGTTTCAGGATTATAAAAACCGAGGTAATTTTTGTCAAGTTAGATACCGCTTGCTCATGGTCTCCTCCATCTGGTTGACTAAAAAGGGTCGGCCTGTGGTTAGACTGATAGGTTTGACAGTGCTGGGGAGAATAATCCCTCGATTGTTCGGGGTTTCTAGCCAAATTTCCCCGGAGAATCCCCGTCTTTTGCAAGCGGGGAGATGTCAACTCATCCATACTTGGGACTCTATCAATCGATTTTCCCGGCCGAAGCAGTATTAACTATAAACTTGCTAAAACCTCTTTAGCGGCGGCCAAAGTCCGTTCGATATCGGCCTCTGTGTGAGCTAAAGAAGTAAAACCAGCTTCAAACTGGGAAGGAGCTAGATAAACGCCTCTTTCCAACATTCCCCGGTGAAAACGACCGAATTTAGCCACATCGGCCTTTTTGGCATCTTCATAGTTATGTACGGGGGAGCCAGTGAAAAACATTCCGAACATGGCACTGATATGACCCCCAGAAACGCTATGACCAGCATCTCTAGCCACTTTCAGCAGCCCTTCAGTTAAGGATTTAGTCACTTTATCGAGATATTGGTAGGTGCCGGGGCGCTGGAGTAACTCGAGGGTTTTAATTCCTGCTGTCATGGCCAAAGGGTTGCCAGATAAGGTTCCCGCTTGGTACATTGGACCGGCCGGAGCCACCATCGCCATAATATCGGCGCGACCGCCGTAGGCCCCCACCGGCAGCCCACCGCCGATAACTTTGCCGAGGGTGGTTAAATCGGGGGTGATGCCGAATTTTTCCTGAGCGCCACCGTAGGCGATGCGGAATCCGGTCATTACCTCATCAAACATTAATAGGGCCCCGTATTCCTTGGTTAATTCCCGCAATCCTTCTAAAAAGCCAGCATCCGGCACGATAAAGCCGGCATTACCCACCACTGGCTCTAAAATCACCCCGGCGATCGAGTCGGGATTTTCGACAAAGAGGGCTTTGACCGCTTCCAGGTCATTGTAGGGGGCGGTTAAAGTGTTGTTAGTGGTGGTTTTGGGAACCCCCGGCGAGTCGGGTAGGCCCAGGGTCGCTACACCAGAGCCGGCTTTAACCAGGAACATATCGGCGTGACCGTGGTAACAGCCCTCGAATTTGATGATTTTATCCCGGCCGGTAAAAGCCCGCATTAAGCGCAGGACGGACATACAGGCTTCGGTGCCGGAATTGACAAAACGCACCATTTCAATGCTGGGAACGGCATCAATCACCATTTCAGCGAGAATATTTTCCTGAACACAGGGAGCGCCGAAACTGGTTCCTTTGTCTAGGGCATCGTGTAGGGCGGCAATCACTTCGGGATGGGCATGACCACAGATAGCCGGCCCCCAAGTTCCCACATAGTCGATGTATTCGTTACCGTCCACGTCGCGAATATAGGCCCCTTTGACGCTTTCAAAAACGATGGGTTGACCACCGACGGATTTAAAGGCCCGCACGGGGGAACTTACACCCCCCGGCATTAATTTTTGAGCGGCTGTAAAGATTTCTTTCGATTTTGTTGTTTGATACGAAGATGTGCTAACCAATCCTGTCTCCTTGTCTATTTGAGTCTATCGGTTTCGGGGAATGCCCGGAGCTTTGTTTTGTTAACTTCCTGCTGCTTGTTCCATTTTAAAGATCACCGGCCCACATTTGACGCAATTTTTCCCTAGGAAGAGCGCTGGTCGGCTCAAGTCTCGCTCTTCTTGACTTATAGCTTGATGGTTAACAGCTGATGTAATTGGCTGAGAAAGGGCAAAAATTTCACTTTTGACAATTTTTCCACAATCTTTTCAGAATTGCAGTAAAAACCTAGCAATGGGCGAAGTTATTGCTATTGATAGATTTTAGCCCAGAAAGAGCGATCGAAAAAAGCTCTGGTTTTCCACAGATTTTCCACAGGGGAATTCTTGCTATTATTTCTTAGCGTACAAAAAAACTATTCCTGCTTTGACATCCTCACCGCCGTAAAATGGACGGCGATTCCCAAACCTCACGATTTGGGTTTCTGCTTCTTTCCCGAAGGATTTTTCGCACCTGCCTTAACAGATTTACTCTGTTCTGGTCTTATGGTCGCTCTACAGACTGACACC
>NZ_SFBZ01000146.1:0-13354 GCF_007095495.1 Microcystis sp. M_QC_C_20170808_M9Col
AAACTTAAACTAATAAAACGGAGAGGCTATGGCTTTAGAAACTTTCGGAATTTTTGGGTTAGAAGTATGTTATCTTGGCATCTTGTCTGTTGATTTAGCATAAAGGGTAACGAAGAGCCGAATTCTGCTTTTGAGATTAGCTGATCAACAATCGGTTTAATATTCATAATCAATTCTTTTTGCTTGGCTTCGAGTAAAACGCCCAATATTCCAGTAATATTTAGCCCAAGAGATCGTGCAACTTTGCGTCCTTTTCTTTCATCCAAAATTAATATATCTGCGCCTAATTCTAGCGCTAAAATAATCCCTTCTGATTCTCCTCGGTCTAATTTATTGAGTAGTTGATTAACTTGGTTTTGCTGGGTGACGGGCCGTGTTTCTATCCAAGATAAGGTCATGATTTCAATCGTGCCAGGAACGGCGTAACCTAAACTCGCCATTTCCTCATAAACGGCTTGAGGAATGATAATTGTTCCATAGAGTTGATGCAAAAGGGTTAACTGGTTAACGGCGGCTAGGTTGGTAATGGGTGAGGTGTCACTCACGACGATCATAGTCTGCCTAGTTTTTGTAAGGTTTGGATGTCTTCTTCTAATTCTTCAAGGTCATAATGGACACAAATCTCTCGTAGATTAAGTTCGTGTTGAAATTGGAGGAGGTTCATGCCTGCAAGATGACGGGCTTTGCCGATGCTGATTTTGTCTTGTTTAAAGAGCATGATGGCGATTTCTAGTTTTAGCTCGTCTTCGGAGAGTCCTGATGCGGTCAGTATGTCATTAGGAATAACTACGCTCATAATTTTTAGGGGTTGGCGATTGTCAAATCAGCGATGGTTTTATGATAGCTCGCTTGTGTCTAGTGCCTTGAGGGAGGTTTATGATTTCTCCAATCTCCGTTAAAAAGAAGCAAATATCAAATAATCCTCTTTTAAATAGCAAAAAAAGAGACCCTTGCGGCTCTCCTGGGGTCATACCTTCAATTAAAGCTTAGTTTTTGTCTGCCTGGGTGGGGCGGCGCTTGAAGCCAGCCCCCAGAGCGACGACAGCCCCCAGACCGACGAGGGCAGAGGGTTCCGGGGTTTGAGCGGGAGGAGCAGCATCGCACTTTAACCCACAGTAAATGTGCATGGTGCGTTCCCCAAAAATTGATCGATCAGTGGAGCAGTAGGAGTCACATTAAGGAACGCACCCTACAAGATCAGCGATCGCACTGCAAGATCGGCGATCGCACTTGTATTAGCGTAAAGTTGCATTTACAAAATGAACCGCCCCACTTGCAGCACAGTTTGCTCCTTGAAATGCAAGAAAAAAACTTCTCTTGCCAGCAATATTTAATCGGGTTGTTTTTAAAATTCCTGAGTTTAGCTCAAAGTTTCCTACATTTTTTCCATCTAAGTATAGTGAAACGAACTGGGAAAAACGACAACGCTCACCATCAGATATTCCAAAAGCCAGATCAAGCTGGGAGAATCTTTGGCCAGAAGAAGTTAAATCACATGTTATTGTTGCCGTATCATAAATCATGTACATAATAGACTTGAATAGCTGCCTTGCTATTGAGACATTACTCTCTTCAAAAAAGACCCTTCCTGATTTAACACAAGTCATCTTGAACAACTTGGTCTGTGCAATCGCAGGAGAACTCAACATATTAGTCAATATTAAAATAGAAGACGCTAGAATTAAATTTGTAACTTTCACCAATTTCCTCCTATGTTTTTGTACAATATCTAAATTAAGTTATGATAGCGCACATCACGGATAAATATCAACTCCTTCCTACTCCCCATCTGAATCTACTTTTCTTAATTAAGTCTTAATCAAATTTAGTTTAAAAAAGCGCTGTAGGGTGGGTTAGCGACAGCGTAACCCACCGAATTGATGATAAAAATGGTCTATTACACTTCGTTAATGCAGCCCACAAGAAGTGCGATCACACTTTCAGTTCCCACATCTTCACAGGAATTATAACTGGAGCATCCCACTTTTGCAATAAGCAATTATACTTAGGCGCAAAATACTTATATGGCAAGCCTTTTCGGGAGTTCATAGATTTTCAACGGTTCTCTAAATTGTGTGATTGGAACCAGAATCGTTACTACAAAAGCCTTCTTACCCTTCTGAGCATTTATACTCATTACATGACTGGGATGCTCCCAATTATAACCTAGTGACATCATGGGTTATTGGTTGGGTTTCGTTCCTCAACCAAACCTACAAGAGTATCGTCGTCATAACTGCACAATATACGGAAACTTTCCATATCTCGCGCCAAATACACATTTTTTTAAAAATCTTTCGGTATATCACTCGATTTAGGCGCAATCGCCAAAACTTTTCCCCATATCACGCCCAAAAGCGTGTTAGCCAGATTAGCTTACTGCAAACAATCTCTTTTTAAGGAAACTTATCATATAAGCCTTCTAGGAATCTAGCAAAGATTCTTGTATCTGGCTGCACTTTGTCACAAAATTTCACTATTATTTCGGGTAAGGTATGGTAAATCTCTTGATAGATTCAATCGGGACTAACTTCTGGGAAAACCGCTATAAATCTCCTGCAAAAATCAAAAATCTTCCGTTAAGTGAGGAGAATCCGAGACAGGAGGAGAAAAAAGACAGGAAAATTTAGTACAAATGCTCTGCTCTCCCTGCCCTGGCGCTCCCTAGCTTACCAGAGGTCGATTGCGACGACAATTATCGCAATGACCACAGCGAAAATTATCGGCATTTTCCTGAAAACCAAAGGCATTTAAGAGAAAGTGCCAACGACAGCGACGGGTATAGAGGTAGGGAAATATCTCATTTTTGGGGTTAAAAGTCATCTTGGCGGAATTATGGCGATAAATAAGCCGATAATGAAAAGGATCGAGCCATTCTAGGCGATCGAGACTGTGTAAAAGGGAGAGAATGAGCGCACCATCGGGAAATTCGGCACTAATCGCCTCTACTTTGCCCTCTAGGGGAATTTGGGCTAAAATTTGCCAAGCTTGTCGGTATTGGCGCTCCTGTTGGGAGTTAAAGAATTTTTGCTGGTTTTTATCGCTATTATCTAACCATCCCGTCGGTTCACTAATTAAGGTGAGAGCCTGCATTTTACCCCCATCGCGACCACCGCGGCCGATTTCCTGTAGGTATTCCGATAGTAAAGCTGGGGGTTGGTAGTGGACAACCCAACGCACGTCGGGTTTATTGATACCCATGCCAAAAGCTGAGGTACAGACAACAAAAGTTAAATCCCCCCGCAGCCAATTTTGTTCTATTTCCCGACGCTGAAAGGGCGATAAACCGGCATGATAGGCACTGGTGCGATAGTGGAGAGATTGCAACCATGCCGCTAAATTTTCACTATGGCGACGGGAACGAGTATAGATCAGGCCGGATTGTCGAGGTTGACCGGTGAGGAAGTTTAATAGTTGATGACGACGACAACCGGGGCTAATACATATTTTGGTGCTTAAGTCAAGGTTTTGACGGTAAGGATTTATTAAGAAAAGCTGTGGTTTTTCTAGTTGTAAGATGCGGGTGAGCGTCTCACGGGTGGCGGGGTTAGCGGTGGCGGTAAAAGCAGCGATCGCTATTTGGCTGCCGGCCGGTTTTGATTGCAGAAGAGCGGGACGGACAGCCCCAAGACGACGGTAGGCAGGACGAAAATTATCGCCCCACTGGGTTAAACAATGGGCCTCGTCGAGGATGAGAGCGTTAATTTTAACGTGGGGAAGGGTTAATTTTGACCAGAGGGGCGGACTTAAGAGGGTTTCTGGGGAAAGATAGAGAAGTCGCAGGGTTTGATCTGCGATCGCGTTTAAGGTTTTCTTTCTCTGTTGTCGGGGGATTTCGTGATGAATCAGGGCAACGGGTAATTTTTTGGCTAATAATTCCTCCACCTGATTTTCCATCAGGGCCACTAAGGGGGAAATCACTAGGGTTAAGCCGGTTTTTAATAAAGCGGGCAATTGAAAACAGATAGATTTACCGAATCCCGTGGGCATGACAATCAGGGCATCTTGTGCCGCTAAAATTGTCTCGATAATCTGCTGTTGGGGAAAGCGAAAGCTATCATAGCCCCAAATTTTTTGAAAAATAGTCTGGATGTTTTCGGGATATTGGGAAGACATGGTTAGACTGCTGGGGTGTGGGGTTTAGGGTGTCGGGTGTGGGGTGTGGGGTGTGGGGTGTGGGGAAGTGGGGAAGTGGGGAAGTGGGGAAATTGAACTAAAACCCTAAAACCCTAACACCCCAAAACCCCCCGCAACGCGCACGCAGTGACCACTTTGACTATCCTGGGGGGGTAACAATTTTTCCCTGGACTTGAATTTTTTTGGCACTTTTTTAATAATCTGTTACACTTATAGCGATCAATCCTTGTCTGGGGAATTACTGATGACTGAACCTGTTAGCACCACTGACCCCGCAGTAGAAACCGCCACCGAAGCGCAACCCAGTTACGTCAAGCTGGCGATGCGGAATATGGTCAAGAAAAAAGGCGTCTCGTTAAAACACTTTTTTTTGACTACGGCAGCCCTATTAGGCTTTTTTGTCGGTATTTCCTATCTGACGCGTCCCTAGGGTGAAATCTGGTGAGTGAGACTTTGCCCCTAGGGGTGGATTTGTGCCTACAGGATAATTATTTTGATCCCGGAAATAGTCCTGTGGATGGGGAAACTTGGCACTATTGGTTGGAGACATGGTTAGGCTATCTATCGGATTATCTCCCCCTTGCCGCCGGTTATGAACTAAGTTTGCGTTTAACAGACGATCAAGAAATTCGGACCTATAATTCCCAGTATCGCCACAAAGATCAACCGACGGATGTTCTCGCTTTTGCCGCTCTCGAAGTGGATTTCCCAGTCGATGAGGGCATTTTAGAGACAGAACCTTTATATTTGGGGGATATTATCATCTCTGTGGAGACAGCACAACAACAGGCTTTAACACAAAATCATCCTTTGGCGCGAGAATTGGCCTGGTTAACTGCCCACGCTTGTTTACATCTTTTAGGTTGGGACCATCCCGATGAAACAAGTCTGTTAGAAATGCTATCTTTACAGGAAACTTTGTTAAAAACCGTCGAAATGCCGATACATAGTTAGTTATTTTTGTCAAGCATTATTGAGGAATATGAAGACAAACTATCATCAAGCCAACCAATCTACCAGCCTATCTAATCCCTATCTCAACAATAATTTTATCCCTCGATCGGGACAGGTGAGTGAGGGCAACAATTCGACTCAAAGAGAATACGCTTGGCAAGTCGCCTCGAATCTGTTAGTCAGTTTTCGCTACGCTTGGGCCGGAGTCCGTTATGCTTTTGTCAGTCAGAGAAATTTTCGCATTCACACCCTGATTACCTTAGTAGCGATTAGTTGGGGCTTATTTTTGCGGGTTAATGCCCTGGAAATGGCGATTGTCTCCCTTACCTGCGCTCTGGTGATGGTCTTAGAATTAATTAACACTGCTCTAGAATCAGTGGTGGACCTGACGGTGGGGCAATCCTACCATGATTTAGCCAAAATAGCGAAAGATTGTGCCGCTGGTGCCGTTTTAATCGCCTCTATCGCCGCTTTACTCGTAGCGGCTTTTATTTTTATTCCCCATTTATTAGTTTAAGCTGGAAGCTTTTTTCAGTGATCAGCTGTACTGAATTTAAACTGCGTAGGGAAAAATTAAGTACAAATGCTCGAACTTCCTATCCCTGCTGCCAACTCTGGCACTGCGGTGCAGTCTTAACCAGTAATATTAGATAGGGTTTGCTGAAAAAGTACGGGCGAAGCATTCGGATAGAAAATCTCCGGTTTCACCGATAGGTTATTGCCCGAATGCTTCGCCCCTACAGGACGCGGGCCGATGAAGATGCAAGGTTTTGAACCACGATTCTCTCAAAATCTTACACCTGTTTCGCAAGAAAAGCCCCAAAACCCTTACCTTGCCTACATTTCACATTTATTCAGCCAACCCTAGATAGTCAACAACTTAACTGATAACTAATAACTGATCACTGATGACTGATAACTGATTCGGTATAAGGGGACTCGACAGCTTTTAGCCGATAAATTTAACTTTTCTTAACCTAAGCCTAAACTGGCGAGGGGAGAGGGTTTCGCTATATATAAAAAATTGTCATCCTCGATACAGCAAAAAATCTCTTTTGTCCCCCTATAGGTTAGACTATAGTTAGTGATAAGACTTCTTTTGTAGATCTTGCAGGAAATCTCCCATGAGTGCCATAACTTTCTCCACCGCTCCCACCGCTTACTCTATCAGGATGATTAAGGACGAAGTCCGTCAGATGGTAGAACAGGGGGTAGTGAGCAGACACCAACCGATCTACACTCTCTGTCAGTTCATTCCCCCCCGGGAGTGGGTTTGTGTTGAATGTGAACTAGAACGGTGTGACTACCTTCTCAGGGATCAAATTGGTGACTTAATCGCCTCGGAATCTTGGGATAATGATTAAATTCTCCCGTTTGCCGATGGGCAAAAATCGGACTGATCAGAAATTTAGCAGCCTTGTCCACTTTCTTAAACTATTATAATTCAGCCCCGGTTAATTCTGGGGCTGAAACTATGGGGACAGGAAGGGTATAATTGTTGAGAAAAAAGAGGTTTTTGTAAGATTTAGCCAAGTTAGTTTAAAAGTTACCCATTGCCAAGGGACGCTATCTCTAACATCCCCGAATTTTCCTTAACTTAAAATCAGTAGTTGGCGCTGTTGTAAAGAACGCACAGCAGTTAATCCTAAAGCAACTTGAGCGTCGATTTCTCCCACGGTTAAACGACCATCACAAGCTTGTAAAAAAGCAAATTCTCTTTCCGAGAGATTAACCGGCCGATAATCGTAATCTAGAACACTTGCACTAGGCCAACCGTAAAGACAGGGATGAACTTCGGCCACTGCATTTTCTAGGACTTGATCCCCGGACCAATCGGCAGTCAAAATCGGTGGTTTAGCGAGGAAAAATTCATAGTGGGTGATTTCTGGGTCTAATAATTCCGTCAAGCGATAACGTTCCCTTTCCCCTAAATTTTGCGCTCTAGCCATCAATTCGGGGGATTTACCCAATAAACGCTCTAATTGCCAGTAGGAAGGGTTAGAAAAGCCAATAAAGGCTAATCCTGACGCATCAATCAGTTGAAAGAGGGTATCGATATTGTAGTCCACTTCCCGGGGGTGAACGTACATATCAGCGAAGGACTCATCGCGATGATTTTCCATTGACCAACGCTCTTTTTCCCGTTTCAAAATGCGATTATTTTCTGGTAGAGAGGCAAAAATCTCTCGGCCGACAGCGACCCCATCTTTATAATCCCCGCGTCGGTCTCCCTGCAAAATTGCGATCGCAGATTGCATTAACTGGATTTCCCAGCGTCCCAATTGTGCATAGACGAAAATATGCAGCAGACCACCAGGGGCCAGTTTTTGCGCGAGGGATTGAATCCCTTTAATCGGGTCCGGGAGATGGTGCAGCACCCCGACGCAGTTAATTAAATCAAATTCTCCCGGGAGATTGGTGGCGGATTCAAGGGGTAAATGGTGAAAAGCCAGAGAACCTCGGTGTTTTGGTGCGACTCCCGAACGATTACAGCGTTCTTTGGCGATTTCTAGGGCTTTTTCACTGATATCTATAGCGACTATATTAGCAAAAGGGTTGAGCGCGAGCAGATATTCGGTTCCCGCACCAGTACCACAACCCGCATCGAGAATGCGGATATCCTCTCGTTCGGGTTTACGATGACAAGAAAAGTTATAGGCAGCAATCCAATTCCAGCGCCAATTGTAACCCGGAGGAGGTTCGTCTAGGAGCGGTTCGGGGGGGAAAGGATAGGTATTGTAGAGACGTTGTACAGCAGTGCGAATAGTAGCGTCGTCGGACATGAAAATTGGCAGAGTTTAGGATAACACTCGATCGATTGTCTCACAGACGGCAGCGATCGGGAAAGTCAGCCGGGGTTTTTTTGAGTTGGTCGAGGGTAAATGATAAATAATCATTATGACTATCCGGTTCTGTGCCAAAATTAGATATTATTTCTTTGGTCGATATTTTTTTCTATTCCTTGTCCTACTGTCTCTTAACCCTATCTAAGTTTTACTGGCAATTATTGGAGAGTCATTCTCTAACAATTATCTCAAATATAAGCAAATCTTGCCGATACAAAAAACCATGAGAATTAAGTCTATAAAGCTTATTAATTATCGAGGTGCAGTCAGTTTAAACATCGACTTTCATCGGCAATTAAACGTATTTATAGGAGTTAATGGTGCTGGAAAATCCACCATTTTAGACAGTTTGGCGATTATGCTTTCATGGTTAGTTAATCGCCTAAAAAATACTAATGCCAGTGGACGACTTCCAGAGATTAACGAAACCGAGATTAATAATGGTCAGTGGACGGCTATAATTGAAATCACTGGGGTGACGGAAGATAGTCAAGAGATTACTTGGAAAATAGTAAAAACTAGGACTGGATATATCCACGCTGGAGAACGGAGTAATTTTAGCCAATTAAATGAATACACTCAACAAATACAACAACGACAAATTACTGAACATCAAGGACAAATTAACCTACCTTTATTTGTTTATTATTCTGTTAATCGAGCAGTGCTGGATATACCCTTAAAAATTAAAACAAAACATCAATTTGAATCTCTAAGTGCCTACGAAAATGCTTTAACCAGTGGATCAGATTTTCGCACTTTTTTTGAATGGTTTCGCGAGCGCGAAGATTTAGAAAATGAAAATAGAAAATATCAGGATTATCTAATTAAACCAGAAGGTTTTTGTTTTCCTGATCCCCAATTGGAAGCGGTTCGGGAAACGATCGAACGTTTTCTACCCGATTTTAGTAATCTTAGCGTCCGTCGTAATCCCTTGAGAATGGAAGTAACAAAAAAGAATAAAATAGTTACTGTTAATCAACTTTCTGATGGAGAAAAATGTCTGATTGCTATGCTGGGAGATTTAGCTCGAAGAATGGCGATTGCTAATCCTCAAAATCCTTATCCCTTAACGGGTACTGGCGTTATTATCATTGACGAAATTGATTTACATTTACATCCTCAATGGCAAAGATTTGTAGTACCTAAATTACTAGAAGTTTTTCCTAACTGTCAATTTTTTATTTCCACCCATTCTCCTAATATTATCACTCATGTTCAACCAGAAAGTTTACACTTCATGGAACAAACAGAAATGGGAATAAAAGTTCATCCCGTGCAGGAGTCCTACGGCAAAAATGTTGATCGAATTTTGGAAGATTTGATGGGGTTAGAGACAACTCGTCCCAAGGAAATCGCTGAAGCTTTGAAAGATATCTATGAACAAATCTCTCAAAATCAATTAGAGGCAGCTAAAAATAAAATCAATGATCTCAGAGCTAAAATTCAAAATGATCCAGAATTAATTAAAGCTGAAGTTATTATTCGACGCAAGGAAATTATCGGAAAATGAAGTATATTAGAAAAAGACAAGAACCACCAGAGTTTAAGAATTGGAAAGAGCAAGCTAACTCAGATTGGCAGCCCGACTTTAGAAATTTAGCGGGAAACCCAAAAGAAATACTAATTAAAGCTTTGATGACAGAACAGGGGGAAATATGTTGTTATTGTGAAAGTCGATTGATTGATGGTAAATGGCATATAGAACATTTTAAACCTCAGAGTGATCCCAGTGTTGATCCCCTAGATTATGCCAATTTGCTATGTTCCTGTCAGGCAAATCTTAAGTCTGGTGAACCTCGGCACTGTGGTAATCTAAAAGATAACTGGTTTGATGAAAATCTCTTAATCTCTCCACTTAATCCCGATTGTGAGTCTCACTTTGCCTTTAACTATGATGGTACAATTAAACCTGCACAAGAAGATGATCAAAAAGCAATTAATACTATCGAAAAGTTGGGATTAAACCTCAATAAAATCAACGACTTTCGTCAGAAAGCCATCGAACCTTTTTTGGATGAGGAGATAGATAATGCTCAATTAAAAGTTTTTGTCAATGGATATTTATGCTTAGATGATCAACAAAGATACAATCCTTTCTGGACAACAATCAAATATTTGTTCAGCGATTTAATTGAATAATCTTTCCTTTACAAAAATACAAGAATTATTATAAAAGTTTAGATAAACCAGAAAAAATATAAAGTCTTATGAAGATTATTCAAGAATTATCTCAAAAGTCAACAATTGATGAGATTCTGCCTAGATAATGGGGATGGAGGGGTGAATCAACCTTATCCGAAGTTGAACAGAGATTGTTGTCGAGAGTCGGAGAGAAAAGCAATGAATATCAAGGATACATTACACAATTTTGTCCAGTACCTAACGGAGGCTTTTGCTCGCATTTTTAGCCCCAACAATGATGAGTATCCCGATGTGGGGATGCAGCCTTTTGATGCTGAACCTTACCATGCTCCCAAGGGTAATTCTTAACTAAAAATGACAGACAATTGCTTTGAGATAAAAGTTATGGGTAGGGGTGATAACCCTACCTGATTTTATAGAAAAATAATTAATCCTCTGCTTGCCAATCGGGACAACTATCACTATCCCAACCGTAGGGATGGAAACCGCAGACGAGAAGATTGCCTCCGTAGATATAACCGTGATAATTACGGCAACCGATACAAGCAGGATGGGTGTTAGGATCGGGGTTAACCTTAGGAGTGAGGGTAAAATCCGAGGGTTCATCTAATTCCGAAAATAGGGACTCATCGAGGTTAAAAAATTCTTCCAATTCTTGGGGTAAAACCTCTTGAATAAACTGTTCCAGATCGATGATAATTTCCTCATTGATTTCTTCGATAGTTTGGGTAACTTCTTGGAAAAAATTTTCAATTCCCAGTGCCACAGTTTCGATAACTTCCCAAAAATCTTTCGGCCAATCGTTCATGTTTATACTTGCATCCCTTGTCTGGTAATAATTAATTATTTGTCGCTAAAATCTAGGTTTTAATCCCGTTGCAGTTTCCGTAATTCCTCCTGAAGACGTTCCACCTGTTGCCGCAATTCATCTACTTTTGGATTGGCTGCTTTGGTGTCCTCCTCATCTTCAATAATTTCTATCCGTCGGGGTTCATGGGGAATATTAGATTCGTTAGCTGTCACCGCTTGCTGTTGTGCCTGTTTCACCAACTCATCAACGTATTTGCGCGCTTCTTCTGCGTTTATTTCGCCGCGAGCAATCATTTCATCGGCTAATTTTTGGGCTTGATTTCTTAATTCTTGTAAATTTACTTCAGCTTTTTCGGCGGCATAAGTAGCAATGCCTACGCCCAAATAAACTGCTTTTTTGACTAAATCACCTAAGTTCGCCATAGCAAAAATCCTGAATCGATCGCTCTTACTTCCTAGAATAAACGATCCTTCTCCCAAATGGAGATGGGTTTTGGGAGTAAGTGAACAGTGAACAGTAAACAGTAATCAGTGAACGCTTGCGCCGCTAATGTAACACCGTGAACATTTTTCAGCCAATATCCAAGAGAGCCATCGGTGAACTGAAAACTCATACTAAATCCGTTGAGTATAAGCTAGTTATGAGGAGAGGCACTCATGCAAAAGGCAAGAGGCAAAAGGGAGAATAAATAATCAGTTTTTAATAAACGGATTTAGTATCACATCTGATAACTGATAACTGGTAACTGGTAACTGATAACTGATGAGGTAAAGTTTTGTAAATAGATGCGGTGGTGGCAACAGCAAAAGTGATCGCTATAAAGATTAAATTTTAGTCAAATTGCTGGTTTTTCGCCCTCAAAACGACGATAGAGCCTCATCAGGTCATTTTTGACCTAAATAGGTTGATTAAGCTCAAAATAACTAAATATTGCGGATAGCTGCCGGCAGCTGGCTGCCGGCTGAATTGATTTGTGTTCATCCTCAGCAAAGATTTAAACTAAAGAATCGAGACCAGATTCCCGATTTAATCACAAAAAACTATGTTTCCTATTCATCGCCCCCGTCGTCTGCGTCAAACCCCTCAAATGCGCCGTCTGGTGAGTGAAACCGTCTTGACAGCCAATGACTTTATCTATCCCCTTTTCGCCACGACGGGGGAAGGTATTGCCCGAGAAGTCAAATCGATGCCGGGGGTGTACCAATTATCAATCGATAAAATTGTTGACGAAGCCAAGGAAGTGCGGGATTTAGGAATCCCAGCGATTATTTTATTCGGGCTGCCAGAAAGTAAAGACACAGAGGCGACGGGAGCATGGCACGATCATGGTATTGTCCAAAAAGCGGCCACAGCAATTAAAGAGGCAGTTCCCGATCTACTCATTGTCGCTGATACTTGTTTGTGTGAATATACTAACCACGGTCATTGTGGTTATCTACAAACGGGAGATTTAACCGGCAGGGTGTTAAACGATCCCACTCTGGAATTATTGCAAAAAACCGCCGTTTCTCAGGTAAAAGCGGGAGTGGATATCATTGCACCGTCGGGAATGATGGATGGTTTTGTGCAGGCAATTCGTCAAGGATTGGATGAGGCCGGTTATAGTGATACACCGATTCTTTCCTATACGGCTAAATATGCCTCTGCCTATTATGGGCCGTTTCGGGATGCGGCTGATTCTACCCCCCAATTCGGCGATCGCAGAACCTACCAAATGGATCCGGGTAATGCCAGGGAAGCTTTAAAAGAGGTGGAATTAGACGTATTAGAGGGAGCAGATATGTTAATGGTAAAACCTGCCCTGTCTTACCTGGATATTATCTGGAGAATCAAGGAAATGACTAATTTACCCGTGGCTGCCTACAATGTATCGGGGGAATATTCAATGATTAAAGCGGCGGCGTTAAATGGCTGGATTGACGAAAAACGAGTGACTTTAGAGACTTTAACCAGCTTTAAACGGGCGGGTGCCGATATTATCTTAACCTACCACGCTAAGGATGCCGTGCGCTGGTTAGCAGAGGGTTAAACTTGATGATTGAACCCACCATGCCGATCAGGATAAGGGGGTGGTGAGGTTGCTACTCTTAATTCTAGGGATTACCTGAAAAAAATACTGGCTCTTCTCGAATTTTTTGTGTGACAATTTTTGCTTATGTAATCCTGAAGTGCTTATTTGGCAAGACTTTTAGGACTACTTTGCGGATATTCTATCAGTATAGACCTCGTTTCCACACAGAAACCAGAAGAGCCAAAATACTTTCCAACGATTGAGTTCAGGAGCGGTAGATAACCTCTCATTCCAGCAACTACATAGGGCTGGCTGAATAAATCTAAAAACTTTGTTGGGTAAGACTTTTAGACCTTTTGTCAATCAAAAAGTACTGGATCTGGGAGTGATCGGGGGGAAATTTAGGCACTTTTTCCCTGAAAATTAGGTAATTGGCCACCTCAAAACTGG
>NZ_SFBZ01000147.1:0-3557 GCF_007095495.1 Microcystis sp. M_QC_C_20170808_M9Col
TTTCAGTTTTTCTATTAAGCTCAACATATATTTAAAAGGTTGGCGGTCACTCCTCATTTTACAAAGACAGTGATCGCTTTTACTTTTGATATTCTGATGGGAGAATGAAACAGCCCTACCCACAATCAGCCTGTGGGGTGTCCGGTTTTAACCATTTTCAGGGAAAAAGTGCCTAAATTTTGCCCCCGATCAATCCAATGGTCGGCACTTTTTGATGTCAAAGAATCCTAAAGATATTATCCCACAAGGTTTTTAGATTAAGCTTCTTGCATAATTAATTTTTGAGGGTTCAAAAACGGCAATACCAGCTGCCTGGACAAATCAGAAAGTAAAAGTTGTGCGGATAGTACCGATAACTAAGGTGGAATTGTTGTTATTCGAGTTAGGAGAAGTAATCACGATTACCCCTGGAGTAAGGGCAATATTATCGGTGAGCTTCCACTCATAAAATCCTTCGATATGAAAGGAAGTATCGGGATCATTAGTGGAACTGCCATCATTTAATCTAATACTAGAACTAGATACCCAAGGCTGCATACCAACAATAATACCAGCCGTATTTCCTTCCTTAAATAGATCAGGAAAAGCCAAAGTTATCGCCCAATTCCAGATAGCTAAATCTCCGCGTTCTAGTTGTCCATCTAAGGTGCTAAGGGTGATAGCTTTTGTGTACCCCCCCCAACCACCGAGGACAAAACCATCGACAATTCGCCAACTAAATTGTAACCCCAAACTATTATTAATTGTCGGGACAGCCTCCCCGAATAGTTCTTCGGTGAAAAATTGGAAATTCGAGCGCTGGCTTCCCGTTCCCGTATCTAATTGGTTATAACCATGAAAGTAGGATAAAGCAATGCCAAAATTCTCGTTTGGAACATAACCCAGCTGCCCTAGGGCAGTATAGGAACCGTTAAATAAACCCGCTCCCGGGTTAGGATCGTTAGCATCTCCGGCAAGATAACCGGCGCTGAATTGCAAAGCCCCATAATTACCCTGTAAACCGAGTCCAGTTTGTCCGGGGGCAAAATAAAGGGGATTGCGGGTACCAAAAGCGGAAAGCGCCCCACTAGCACCATCTCCATCCAAAAAGTTGAGGGTATTGGTAAAGTCATCTTTAGCACCTCCCGTCGCTTCTAACCAGAGGTAGATATTTTCCGTTAGGGGGAAACTGTAGTTTAAAACTTCTAGCAATAAATCATTGCCGTCGGGTTGGGTAAAGGCTAAGGTACTTTCAAAAGTTCCCGTGGTATCGGCTAAATCGGCAATATTTCCCGTTGCTAGACGGGTATAGAGTAAATCTTTACCTGTGAAGCTAGTATTTAATTCTAAACGGGCGCGATAACCAAAAGCCGGCACTTGGGGAATCCCTTCACCACCGTTTTTTTCTCCTGTGGCTACCCCATATAATGCCATCACCACTTCCCCGGTTAATTTAGTGGTGGTGGAAAATTGATTATTTTCCAGAAAAGCGACTCGATTTTCTAAGTTATCAACCCTAGCCCCTAAGGCCGCTAATTCTGTCTCGAATTCCCTGACTAATCGCTTGATTCTGTCTAGATCTTCTTTTAATACCGCTACTCCTTCTTGAATCAATCTTTCTAGGGTATTTAAGCAGGAATTCAACCCCGCGGCAAATTCCCAACGAGTTAAAGCGCGTTCACCGCGAAAAGTGCGGTCAGGATAACCTACTATACAACCATACCTCTCCACGAGACTCCTTAAGGCCTCAAAAGCCCAGGCGGTGGGAGAAACATCCCGCAATTGATTGACACTTGTTACCTGTGCCATGGGGTTACTAGAGAGGTTTTCGAGACTATTAGCCAGTACCGGACTAGAAAAACCCAGTAATATCGCTGCTGTTAGGAAATTTTGCTTGATTTTCATTGCTGTCTCCCACACCTATAAGAATGATTATTGTTCTCAGTATAATTAGGTTAGCAAACTTTTTCCAGTCTGGCACTATTGCAAATATTTTTCAAATGTTACTCCAGATAAAATCTGAATTGCTTAGCATTTATCGGTTAAAATAAATCTTAAATGATAATAAAAGCAATAAGTAGGGTTTGCGGCAAAAAGTTTTTCCTGGGGGCAGGGGGGGTGTAGGGTTTTAGCGATTTTGAGGGGGTCAATTACCTAATTTTCAGGGAAAAAGTCCAGGAATTTTCCACCCGATCACTCCGGGATCTGGCACTTTTTGGTTTCCAAAAAGTCTAAAAGTCTTACCCAACAAGGTTTTTAGATTTATTCAGCAAGCCCTAAATAAGGTTTGCGGCAAAAAGTAGGGGCGAAGCATTCGGACAGGAAATCTACGGTTTCAGCGATAGGTTATGCCCGAATGCTTCGCCCCGAAGATGCAAGGTTTTGAACCACGATTCTCTCAAAATCTTGCACCTGTGGGAGCGAAACAGGCCACTAAAACCCTTACCTCGTCTATATTTCACATTTATTCACCAAGCCCTAAATAATTTTATTGTTCCTAAAAACAAGATAGAGACGCTGCTGACAGCATCTCTAAATGATTATTTTTGGTTCAATTGAGGATAAAAAACGAGGTGACTAGCGCAATTCAGCGTTAAACTCGTTAAAAGAGCGTCTTTTTAACTCTAGCGATTGCGATCGAGGCAAAAGATCAAAAACCTTTCTTAAGACATCATCCACATCTTCATATTTAACATTGCCCAAACCATCATAAACCACTTTACCCTGTTGGTCTAAAACCACCGTTTGGGGAACCCCACCGCGATAATAGTAACCCGGTTCATCGGGACGATAGGAAGACTTTAACGGGATAGAATCGACAGTAACGGGGATAATACTGGCGGCGCGACCGTAAAACTCTTGAAAACGGGAGACAATCGCCGCAAATCGCTTACAATCACTACTATCATCCAGATAATAGACAATAATAGCTGGAATTTTCCGTTGAAAAGTTTCCGCTAAATTTAGACGCGGTGGTACGAGGGAACCATTACCCGCATAGACCACAAAAATATTACCATCGAGGCGATCGTCATCGATCCCCGCATAGGCGCTAGGGGTTAGCCAAGGAGAGAAACTCGTCAGAGCAACAATGAGAAAGACAAGACAGATCTGAAGACGCAGCCGATAACGAGATTTCATGATCAACAGGGTTAGAATATTAAGACAATTTTTAGTTTGACATACCCCACGCCGTAAACGGACGTGGATTCTTCTAGCATCACTGCTGTGAATTTCTGGCTCAACGAGTCCACTTGAATTAGATTCCTGGCGAAATCCCACCCAGAGGTGGTTCTCTCCTCAGACTTTCGCTCCCTTACAGAAGCCTGTTTTCGGGGGACCCTACGATACAGTTCAAAACCTCTAAAATAATTGGTTTCTCTGGTACTTGACGCTTAGAGCTTTTACCTATAGGAGCATTCCCCTATAGAACCCCATAACTCTAGTTTTCAAGGTGCGTTCATCCTGCGATGACTGGGTTTTTTAAGCGGTTGCTTACCCGGCCCGCTATTCTTAATATCATACATCAGATAAAGTCGCCCTAAAAGGGCGAGGCTTTAAACCCAATTTTTCGGTAA
>NZ_SFBZ01000148.1:0-13030 GCF_007095495.1 Microcystis sp. M_QC_C_20170808_M9Col
GGTAAGCAAAGCACGACGTTTTTAAAAATTTTCAGCTATGTATTTCCGAGAAATCGACTAAAAACGTTGCCAGATAAGGATTTGAGAGAATGACATTTGCGAGAATGAAACGACCCTACCCAAACCCCCCGTTGGGGGCGTGGCGCCGCCCCCAAACCCCGGAGCGCATTAGTTTTTCGGTGGGATGCTTACACGCAGCCGCTGACGCATCTGTAATAATTTAAGAGTCACTCCACTTGCAGGAGTGCCTCTCCTGATTTGTAGCCTATACTCAGCAGATTTAGTATAATCAGTAAACAGTAATCAGCGAAAAGACAGCAGCAAACTGGCATTTGATCAGGCTCACTTAATACATACTGCTCACTCAAAACTTAAAACTCAAATCTTATAACTGATAACTGATAACTGATAACTGATAACTGATAACTGATAACTGATAACTGATAACTGATAACTGATAACTGATAACTGATAACTGCCTTTCTGATTCAATTAACCAAATTTAATCATTTCTCGTCCTGCCATCACCGGTAATTCCCCTTTTAAAATCGGAATCAATGTCTCGCGAATTCTGTCCGCATCGGGGGGACATCCCGGCATAAAAATGTCGATGGGAATGACTTGATGGACGGGCAGCACTTGATCTAATAATTCGGGAACGATACCGGGTTCTTCTGGTAGTTGAGGCGTGTTATCTCCTAACTCTAAATAAGCCCTTTTTAGCACGGGATCGGCAGTTCCTAACATATTCCGCATAGCGGGAACGTTAGCAGTCACGGCGCAATCACCAAAAGAAACGACGGTTTTGGTATTTTGACGGACTAGATGAATTAGTTCTAAATTATCCTGATTAGCGATCGCTCCTTCCACTAAACAGACATCGACATTTTCCGGATAGGTTTTCAGATCGCAGCCGACGGGACTATACACCACGTCAACTTTTTCGGCTAATTCTAACAGCCATTCATCCAAATCGAGGAAGGACATATGGCATCCCGAACAACCGGCTAACCAGACAGTAGCAAAGCGAATTTTAGACATAATTTTAATTCCTTGTTTGTTAGGTTTGGGCAATAGTGATTACTAGCTAAGTAAGTGGTTCTAATTAAATAGAAGATAGATTTTGCCTTCGATCCCCCCTGCCCCCCCTTGATAAGGGGGGTGCCGATAGGCGGGGGAATCCCCCTTAATAAGGGAGGTATCTGACAATTTTTAACACCTACCTACTTAATAGAAAAGCGGCTGTTTACCGAGGGGCGGGTTTTTGCCTGTCTCGACAAGTTCCTGATTATCTGCAATTAAAGAAAAAAGATCGATCCCCTTCCATTCTTGCAAAAATTCACAGATTAGCTGTGGTGTCCAATTTTCACCTCTAAAAAACTTAAATTTTTTCGTGTGGACATTGAGAAAAAAATGCAAGATATTACATTGATCCTGCGCCCCGAAAATAGTCCCCTTGACTGTCCAATTATCCACACTACTGGCGTAATCCTCGATCGCCCGATCTGCCGCCGCCACACGCTCTCGGTGTTGATCACAGAATTGGCGAAGCATCTGGGGAAATCGCCCAACTTCGGCGAAAAGTTCGATCGCGGACCAAGCTAAATTGGTTGGTTGAGATTGATAATCCAGCAGGGATAGACAGCGATCCAAGGCTTGCAGAAAGATCTGTTCGAGATTTGTATCATTCATAACATTATTGATTCCCTTGACGCAGTAGGACAGACCAACCATATTGAGCTTGAGCGATTTCGTGAGCAGAAGGCTGATTCATACCCTGATTGATCACTAAATCCGATTCTAAGATTTCGTGTTCTAAAAAGACACGATCAATCGCCGTTCCCTGTCCTCGCGCCATCCGCAACCACGCCTTTGCCATATCAATACTAGGCCAAAATTCATGCTGACTGACACCGCTACCGAAAGCGTAGTCCTTTGCTCGTTGAGTTTCCTGAGCAGAAATACCGCAGTAATCGGAAATCAGGCGAATATCTTCATTCATCCCCATAATCTCGTCATACAGAGCCATTTCCGCCCGCAGATACTTGGCATAAATACCTAGATGTCCCCAACGAGCGTTTTGAGAATCTACCATTTTTCGCTAACGCGTCCATTGGTGTTGAGTCCTAGCATTAACTAAAAATTCCAACTTCGAGCGATCTTCCTCTTTTTCAGAAACGGCGGAACCCTTGCGGAATATCGCCCCGGTTGGACAAGCGGCAACACATTTGCCGCAGGAAGTACAGGCGGAAACGCTGCCCCAAGGCTGATCCATTCCCGCAATAATTTTATCTTTTTCGCCGCGATAAGCCAGATCCCAAACGTGCGCCCCTTCAATTTCATCACAGACTCGCACACAACGGGTACAGAGAACACAACGATTATGATCGATACCGAAAAGAGGATGGGAAATATCTACTTCTCGCTTGGGAAAACGGTAGGGAAAACGACTATGATCCATACCCACTTCGATGGCTAAATCTTGCAATTCACAGTTACCATTAGCCACACAAACCGCACAAACGTGATTACCTTCAGCGAATAATAATTCCACCGTCATGCGGCGATATTCTTTCAGTTTTGGGGTATCGGTATGGACCACCATTCCTTCCGCCACCTCCGTTACACAGGCGGGTAATAATTTATTAATACCTTCAACTTCTACCAAACATAAGCGACAGGCAGCCACTTCGGAAACCCCATCGAGATGACAGAGGGCAGGAATTTTTATTCCTACCTGACTAGCGGCTGCGAGAACTCGCGAACCTGCTTCGATCGCTACATCTTTACCATCAATGCTTAAAGTGATTACGGACATAAAAATTATTCTCCTTGAGGATAATATCCCTCTCCTTCCCATAGGCCACGGTTTGTGGCCAAGGGTGGGATTTTTACAGAAAGTTTTAACCTAGACAATCGGCTAAGTCTTTTGCGGGGGTGGTAATCGGCTGCAGGTGATAGGTATCGGAGAGGAATTTGAGGACGTTGGGGGAGATAAATGCCGGTAAAGTTGGTCCCAGACGGATATTTTGCATACCTAGATGTAGCAGGGTGAGCAGTACAGCGATCGCTTTTTGTTCGTACCAAGAGATAATTAGGGAGAGGGGAATCTCATTGACACTAACGTTAAAAGCGTTGGCTAATCCTAGGGCGATTTTGATGGCACTATAGGCATCGTTACATTGTCCCAAGTCCATTAGCCGGGGTAATCCTTCGATACTACCTAATTGTTTGTCGAAAAAGCGGAATTTTCCACAGGCAAGGGTTAAAACGATGCAATCTTCGGGGACTTGTTCCACAAATTCGGTGTAGTAATTGCGATCGGGTTTTGCCCCATCGCAGCCCCCAACTAGGAAGAAGTGACGGATTTTACCCTGTTTAAGGGCATCAACCACCGTATCAGCGACACTGAGAACGGTATTGTGGGCAAATCCCACCATTACCTGCCGAGGTTCGCTTATTTCAGTAAATCCGGGCAATGACTGCGCTTTAGCAATCACGGGACTAAAATCGATCGCACCGTCCACTGTTTCTAAGCGGTTAATATGGGCATAACCCACAGGTCCGAGGGTAAAGAGTTTACTTTCATAGTTTTCGTGGGGGGGCATGAGACAATTAGTAGTTAAAACTATTGCCCCCGGAAACTTAGCAAATTCTTTAGTTTGATTTTGCCAGGCGGTGCCATAATGACCGTAGAGATGGGGATATTTTTCTTTGAGTTTTGGATAACCGTGGGCGGGTAATAATTCTCCGTGGGTATAGACTGTTATCCCAGTATTGGCAGTTTGTGCCAGTAAAGCCGCTAATTGTTTAATATCATGGCCGGAGACTAAAATGGCTTTACCTAGACGCGGATTTAAGGGAACATTTGTCGGTATGGGATGACCGTAGGTTTCCGTATGACCTTGATCTAATAATTCCATGGCCCGCAGGTTTGCGGCCCCGACTTTTAGACAGATTGCCACCCAATCATTCAGGTTTAAATCCCCGCGGTCAATTGCCGCTAAAGTCTCTTGGATAACCTGATAAACTGAGTCATCCTCTTGACCTAATTCCTGAGCGTGGAAAGTATAGGAAGCCAGACCTTTAACTCCGTAGATAGCGGTTAACTTTAGGGAAAAAATATCGAGATCCTGTACTTTTTCAATTAGTTCTAAGGATACTTCTTGACCTTGGCTGACTAGGCTCTCATTAAAATTAGGCTGATAGTTAGCAAGTGCAGACCAGTCCACCGATCCCAATTGTGCTTTTAAATTTTCCCGAATCTCTAAACAACGCTGAATATAATCGGTAAAACGTCTTTGATCGAAGTTCACATTGGTCATGGTGGCGAAAAGCGACTCGCAGGTAAAAATATCGGCTTCGCGAGTAGATATTGCCGCTTCTTTGGCTTTTAAAACCACCGATGCTAATCCCCGCAGACAATAAACTAATAAGTCTTGAACGGCGTTGACTTCGGGACTTTTTCCACAGGCTCCCCACTGATGACAACCATTACCACTAGCGGTTTGTTCGCATTGTTCACAAAACATAAGTTTTCTCTCTTTTTTCAGTAGATTGACAGATTGTTGCGATTTTTTTCTACTAAATTGAATTCTGCTTTTTTGAAAGTTATTTATTAGCCTTCACCCGGCAGGAATTATGGATTTTACTACTGGAAAGCTTGTCTTGACAGCCTCTACTCTCTGAACTATGTTTTTATTCTCTCACTTTTTTTGCCAGTTGGGTTCTGATTTTAGATTTCCTCAAGAATTACCGATTAAACAATTATTTAGTTGTCTTAAGTAAATTAAGTATTTTTGGTGATTTTTATGATATAATGAGCGAAATTTTCGATTTTTAGGTGGTCAATTATACTAAATCCGTTGAGTATAGGCTACATATCAGGAGAGTCACTCATGCAAGAGGCAAAAGGGGGAATAAATAATCAGTCTTTGTTAACCAGATTTAGTATTAAATACTTAGAGAAATTGATTCTAACAAGCATTCTTCTAGAGGAATCGGTTGGTTTTGTTGTTGATAGGCTAAAATCATTTCCAAGAGAGCATCTTTGAGCATTTCTCGACATTCTTCTAAGGTTGCTCCTTCGGTAATCACTTCTGGCCATTCTATCAGTTGTCCCATGTAACCAGAAGGAATTTTTGTATATTTAGCAGTATATTGATTGAGCATAGTTATCTCTTTTTTTATTTACTTAACTTAACCGATCATCTCGCCGAATCTGATCAAAATCTTTATCTGTTTTTGCCAGATACTGATATTTGACATCAAGACTGATGAACGATTTATTTGATTAGTGGTATTCCGAGATCTTTGCAGATTTTATTAGCGAGAATATCCCTAATTTCCGTATGTCTTGGAATCGCAGATCTTTTATTTAATTGGGGGTTAAACCACCAAGAATGGCTAGGACTTGCTGAAAAAGTACGGGCGAAGCATTCGGATAGAAAATCTACGGTTTCACCGATAGGTTATTGTCCGAATGCTTCGCCCCTACAGGACGCGGGCCGATGAAGACGCAAGGTTTTGAACGACGATTCTCTCAAAATCTTGCACCTGTGAGAGCAAAACAGAACCCTAAAACTCTTACCTCGTCTATATTTAACATTTATTCAGCAAGCCCTATCTACCAATCTATCTGAACAGGATATTTTGCTAATATTGAATCATGGCTAATCAGTCTAGCATTTTCAAGATTAGCTTGAGCAACTAACAAGCGGTCAAATGGATCTTTATGGATGTTAGGTAAAGTATTTAAAGCTAAAACATGGCTGACTGTAATTGATAAAAGGCCAATTTGGTTAGTTTCCTGCTGAGTATTAATCATTTCTGCTAAAGGTATCTTGAGTGATAGTTTACCTAGTTGTAGTTTGATTTGCATTTCCCAAATACTTGTAATACTAAGTAATAGCGTATTACTAGGATCTCTACACAGTTCTAAAGCTCTTTGAGAGAGTTTTTCTGGTTCGCTATCCCACCAAATAAATGTATGGGTATCTAAAAGAAATTTCATGATTCACCTGTCCAAAATTCTTCAGGAAGTGGCTCATCAAAATCTTCGCTAGTCCCAATTTTTCCAGCGTGTAGTCCTGGTTGTCGTAACTTAGGAGAAGGAGTTTCAGACGTTGTTTTTTCAGTATCTCCCCAAGGAATTAGACGAGCTACAGGCTTGTTTCCTTCGGTTATAATAATTTCAGTATCTACCTTTATTAAGGCAAGGAGTTCTTGTAAAGTTAACTGTACTTGATTGAGATCAATAGTTTTGTTTGACATGAATAATTTTCTCTATTTATTTACTTCACAAAATAAAACAGGATTCAGTGATAACTGCCTCACAAGTTAATAAAGGTTTGGCAACTTTTTTCCATTGCTGAATTGCCCAATTGTGATAATTATCACTCCGGTATGTCTTGGAATCGCAGATCTTTTATTTAATTGGGGGTTAAACCACCAAGAATGGCTAGGACTTGCTGAAAAAGTACGGGCGAAGCATTCGGGCAATAACTTATCGCTGAAACCGTAGATTTCCTATCCGAATGCTTCGCCCCTACAGGACGTGATCGATAAACTGTTTGCGTTTCATACAACAATTTTCTCTTCTTGGTAGTTTCCCTTAGTAGCGGCAATTGCTTCCTGTTTATTCAATTCTAATGCTTCGCTAAGAGTAATTTTTAGGGTTTCTAATAACTGATCACGGGATGCTTCTTGACAGTTAACTCCCGGAATTTCTTCTATCCAACCAATCCACCAATCTCCGTCTGGCTGAATGATAGCTGTGTAGGTGTTAGTCATAGAATATCTCCTTAGCTAAAATACAAATATATATTATTATACTCGATTTAGGAAACTCTGAAACCGCTCATCTCCCCGAATCTGCTCAAAATCTTTATCTGTTTTTGCCATATCCTGATATTCGACATCAAGATTGATGGCGCGTTGTAAGTTTTCGATAGCTAATTCCACATTATTTTGTAAGCCATAACAGCAAGCTTTATTGTAGTAAGCATTAGCATGATTTGGATTAATTTTAATAGCACGATCACAAGATTCTAGTGCATCTTTATATCGTCCCATACAAGTTAAAACATATCCTCGATTATCCCAAGTATCAGGGTAATCGGGTTTAAATTCTAAAGCTCGATCGTAGGATGCGATCGCTTGTTCAAATCTGCCTAAATTACCTAACGCATTCCCTCGGTTGTTCCAAGCATAAGGGTCATCGGGTTTAATTTCTAAAGCTCGATCACAAGATGCGATCGCTTGTTCAAATCTGCCTAAATTAAATAACGCATTCCCTCGGTTGTTCCAAGCTTGATGTAAATCGGGTTTAATTTCTAAAGCTCGATCGTAAGATGCGATCGCTTCCTCAAATCTGCCTAAATTACCTAACGCAAACCCTCGGTTGTTCCAAGCTTCATACTTATCGGGTTTAATTTCTAAAGCTCGATCGAAGGATGCGATCGCTTCTTCAAACCTGCCTAAATTAAATAACGCAGCCCCTCGGTTGTTCCAAGCTTCATGTAAATCGGGTTTAATTTCTAAAGCTCGATCGTAGGATGCGATCGCTTCTGCAAATCTGCCTAAATCATCTAACGCAAACCCTCGGTTGTTCCAAGCTTCATGTAAATCGGGTTTAATTTCTAAAGCTCGATCGTAGGATGCGATCGCTTCTGCAAATCTGCCTAAATCATCTAACGCAAACCCTCGGCCGTACCAAGCTTGATGGTAATCGGGTTTAATTTCTAAAGCTTTGTCGTAAGAGGCGATCGCTTCTTCTAATCTGCCTAAATTACCTAACGCAACCCCTCGGTTGTACCAAGCATCAGGGTAATCGGGTTTAATTTCTAAAGCTCGATCGTAGGATGCGATCGCTTGTTCTAATCTGCCTAAATCATCTAACGCAATCCCTCGGTTGTACCAAGCTTCATGGTCATCGGGTTTAATTTCTAAAGCTTTGTCGTAAGATGCGATCGCTTCTGCAAATCTGCCTAAATCATCTAACGCAACCCCTCGGTAGTTCCAAGCATCATGGTCATCGGGTTTAATTTCTAAAGCTTTGTCGTAAGAGGCGATCGCTTCTGCAAATCTGCCTAAATCAGCTAACGCAACCCCTCGGTTGTACCAAGCTTCATGGTCATCGGGTTTAAATTCTAAAGCTCGATCGTAAGATGCGATCGCTTGTTCGTATTCTTTTCCCATTTGATGAATTAAGCCTTTTTTATGCCACAATTCAGATGTTTGAACAGGATCGAGAGATGGGGAATCGCTTAAATAGGCCTTAATTTCGGCTAACTTTTCCTGTCGTTGTTGGGGAGTGAATTGTTGATAGGTATCGAGATCGCCGTCTAAATAAACCAGTCTTTCAATTTCTCTTTCCAATATGTCCTTATCCGTCGGAAATTCATAAACTCCCGAATACCAATCAAAAAAATCCGACGCACGACGAATAAAATACCGCAAGGCAAATTCCGGCAATAAGAATACTAAAGTAAAGGGAAATTGCCGCTCAAATCGCTCACGGGATAGGTTTAAATAGCCTAAAATCTTAGGAACTCCGGCCCAGGTTCCCCCATAAACCGGACTTTGACTCGACAAGAAATAGCCTTCACTTTCCGCTTCTTCGTAGCGCAGTAGTGCATTTTCTAAACCGCGCACAAAAAGAATGTTTAGATTGGTATAATTTGGTAGATCGACAATTTTCTCATACAAATTATCGGTTTCTGAATCAAGCTGCAGGACTTGAATATTTTTATTAGGTAAATCTTGACTGACTCTCCGAATAATCTCATCAGCTTGCACGGGAGAACAGCGAACAAAGAGTAAATTAAAGCCATTTTTTCGTCTCAGCGATCGCAGTAATGATTGATAGGATTCTGCTGCTGTTAGGGGTTGCTCTTCTCGCAATCCTTCAAAATCCGACTCCTGAGAGTTAGTTAAGGGTTTTAATTTCGGGTTTGTCATTATTATATATAGCTGTATTCAGATTTATGAGGTACACTAATTTTCTCACCTGTTCCCTGTTTCCCGCTCCCCATTCATCATTCATAATTCATCATTCATAATTCATCATTAAACTCCTTAATTTTGGTAATTAAAGGATGCACATCATGCCAACTTTTCAACTCTGCATCTGCATCAAAATAAGCATATTGTAAAATACAACGATTGAATAATAATTTACGATGAGCTTCATCATTTTGAATTTCGTTGGTACGATATACCTTAGCCAGAATTTTCCACTGCTCGTGTTCTACTGTTCTCTGATAAACATCTCTAGCTTGAGTTATTGCTCTTTGAGCAGCTTTTGCGGTAATAGGTAAAGCATCCACATGATCTAAAGCGGTTTGCATTAATAAAATTAGGTTTCGTACATGACCTCCAGTCATTAAACATAATCGCTCCAGAACTTCTTGACTTTCAAAAATATCTGTTTCTAGCTTTTTCGTCGGTAAAAATTGCTGCGTTCTTTTCTCAATAATAGCCTTAATTTTTGCCATACCATCAGGATTAATAGTACGATCAAGATTGCGGATCATAATCATCGGTAAAACCATCGGGTCATTATCATAAATATCCCGTAGATCATTGGCCCGATTAGAATAGGCCATTGAAATAGGTATAGTATAAATCAAATGACAATTTAACCCCTTTAATTGATTAGCTCGATCTAAAAAAATCTCATCATGATTAGTTTTATGATCTCGCCGATTTATCGGTACGATGCGATCTAAGTTATCAACAATTACCACTAATTTTGTTGAATCATCTAAGACAGTTTTGCTATTATCAATAAACTCATTTAGTGCTGTTAACAGCGTAACAGTATGAGGATTGATTTTATTTCTTATTTCTTGTCTTTGACTGGGAATTGCCCGAATCGCCGCAGACATTTTACCAAAATATTTAATCAAGTCTCCCGTTTCTAATTTGACATCTTCCACTTTAATCTCTGTTAAAGCTAAATCAATTAAATCCTGCCAACGGGATTTTATCCAGTTTTTTAATGGGGTTGAATTAGCCTGTTTTAGTTGTTCTAATAAATGGCGCGTACAGGCAATGAGAATATCTGTATATTGAGCATCTTCTGGATCGATATCGTCTTCATCTGCCGCAAAATAAACAACAAAACAATTTTTTTGCTCTAGATATTTTTTCAGCCGCAATAATTCCGTGGATTTCCCCCCTCCTCGATGTCCTGTGTAGAGTTGATGGGTGTACTCTGTTGGCAGCGAACGAATAATTTTTCTGCCCAAATCTTGACAGACATCGGCATCCGCTCTCACTGCTTTTAGATCCACATAAAAGGGACTATCGGCAGGTAAAGGAACCGGTTTAAAGGCATTAGCAAGATTAGCGATTAATTGTTCAGACATAGGCGACTATAGCTTGATTGATGTCATTATTATAACAATACTTATTGACAAGATGTTATACCAAATCCGCTTTTAATATTACCACTAACTCTCGATCGAATTTCAAAAACCCAGTTATGGATTTTTCCCCCTACTCCCCACTCCCGATTAAAATTGAATTACACTCATATCTAGGGATAAAAAGCGATCGAGTCCTAAATACATCCAATAAATAGAGTTTGGGGATTCCTGAATAGTTTTTTGAAATCCCAAGGCGGCGGCTAATTTCTCATAATCGGGATGAATAATCAAAGTATGTAAATCGCAGATATTAGGAAACTCTAAGGTCATTCTCTGGAGAGTTTTTTGGGCATCTTGCAGAAAAATTAAACGATATTTATCTAAATAATTAGTATCGATCATCCAACTGCGAATAAATACCGAAAGACAATTTTCATCTCCCACGGATGCCATTTTAAAAGGATCCTGTTCGTTGATCGCACTTAGATGTAAACTCTTGTTAGGAGAGGTAAAAAAATTCGCTTCCGACTCGTTTGCGGTGGGATAGAGGAGATAAAAACCGACGGGATTAAGATTATCTACCCGACGCAAAACTCGCATACCTGTAGTGTAATCTTTTGCCCAACCCCGCAACAGACGAGAAATGCGATGGGGAATTGCTTCAGCATTGCGATTCATCCAGTTATAATTGCGTGTCAGCAAGTTAGCCACAGGAATCGCATCACAACGGGGATTAAATTGATCTAATTGCAATTCTACAGATGATTCTGAGCTATCAGGCTCTAAAATCCCCGTAATTGGCTTGATTTTAATTCTGGTTGTGTTGCCGTCAAAAATTTTTTCAATTAAACCAAGGGCTGCTAATTTATCTAACATCATACCGGCAGAGCGATCGCTGCCCTGGTCCTGATCCTGATAAAATAAATCCGATGCTTGCCGATGGGTACAGATAATGGCAGTGGTGGGAAAAATTAACTGGGATAAAGGGGGTTTTACCTGTCCCTCCTTGGCAATCGCATAAATCCAGAGACGCAGAAAACAAGTGGCACGCACCCGGGTTAATCCCACTCTCCCCACTAAGCACTCGATCATTTGTTCTTGTTTTTCCCAAGGAAACCAAATTTTCAGGTGTTTAATCTCCATCTTTTTGCTCCTAGATTCTGACAACGATTATACTTTATACTTCACTCCACTTCACCCCACTTCACCCCACTTCACCCCAGTTCTCAACCCTCCCCCTACTAGATAGCGCTCATTGTTGTTGCACCTCTAGAACCGACAAAATGGTTCCAGAAACATTTAGGAGACGATCATGAACGATAAAAAATACGGTACTGCTCCCAGTCACACTCAAGCGTGGATTTTTCAAACTTGGTTATCTTTTATTGTCTCTATTTCTGCCACTTCTTTAGGAGTTATTTATCTACCAGTAGATCCGTGGATTAAAGGTTATTTAGGCATGGGTTTACTATTTAGCGTCGGTTCCACCATTAATTTATCAAAAACTGTCCGCGATGTCGAAGAATCTAAACGCTTAATTAATCGCATTGACGAAGTAAAGTTAGAACGGATCTTGACTCAGTACGATCCTTATAAGGAGTAGTTTTTTCCAGTTATTGGTTATCGTTTTTTCGATTATTCTAACTCTTTTTTCTGACTTAGGAGAGTTTATATGCTATTCACAACTAATCTCATCGGTGTGACCAAAGGAATAATTTCTCTTTTACAAAATCCTAGTAACATTCTGTCTGTATATGATATTGAAGATGGCTTAAAAGAGAGTTGGTTACAGCGATTATCTTGGCAATATGTTAAAAGCGATCGGGAGCATCTCACCTTTGTAACTCCTAAATTAAGTTTTATGTCAAGCTATTTTGAAAGCCTTGCTAGAAGACAGTTTCATCGACAAGTATAATTACTCACTTGCAAAAATGAGATGCCTCCTCCCTAACAAATAAACAAACCAATAGATACTTGAGGCAATGATGATTGCAGAATTAAATATCCGGTTAGAAGCCCACGAAAAAACAACCGAAGAGATAAGGCTACGGAAGGAAGCTATCGACCGGCAGTCGGCCGAGTTCAACCAATGGATGACCGGAATCAAAGCAAGGCTGGACGCGATCGCAGGCAAGATCGAACGGGACAAAAAACACTAAGTAGGGTTTGCTGAATAAGTCCCCAGAGGGAATCTAGGAGCCACACAGTTGGCAAAATGGTAATTTCGTCGCTTAGTTGCTGAATTTTATCTGGCGATCGCTAATAAAAGTGCAAGGGTTTTGAGTCCCTCGGATCGATTTCTCAACGTTTGTTTCTGGCACTTTTTTGGCTAAAAAAGTGCCAGAACCCTTTTCTGGCAAGGCTTTTGCCGATATTCAGCAAGCCCTAAGTAGAGCCAACGCAAAGCACTCGCTACGCGAAACCGCATTCTCTGTCTCACAAGAAAAGGTGCTTTATGGTTTATCGTCGGCAAATCGATCGCTTCGACCAACTAACCGAACATAAGCCCACCTTATCACCCCAACAAGAAATACTTTTGTCAAACCCCTTTACAAACCGATACAAACTCTCTAAGATAGAGACATCATCAATCGTACCTCGATAACTTAATAGGAATCATAAACCAATGACCACCACTCTACAACAGCGCGAGAGCG
>NZ_SFBZ01000149.1:0-7223 GCF_007095495.1 Microcystis sp. M_QC_C_20170808_M9Col
TGGAACGAAATCGAGGCTTTTAAAGACTGCGTACATGGAGAATTAAAACAAGAATTACCCTCGAAAAGCCTATTTTTACACTAAGTATTTATGCTCATTGCAAAGGTGAGATGCTCCCCGCATTTACAGGATATATGCCAGAAGGTCAGGTATGGGGAAAGCCGATCGCTACCGATTTTACCCAACACCAGAACAAGAGTCGCTATTGCGGCGCACCTTGGGCGGTGTAAGATTAGTTGACAATAAAGCTCTCCATGTCAGAACACAGAGAAATCACAGCGAAGGGGTTTTAGTTGAATTTCCCCATTTCCCCATTTTCCCAGTCCTGGTGGCGACCTGATGACCAGAGGGGGGTAAATCTGTTAAGGCAGCCGCGAAACCAGGCAAGGGACCCCAAACAGAAACCCAAATCGTCAGGTTTGGAAATCACCGTCCGGCCCTGGCGGTGAGGATGTCAACTTTTTGGTGCCAGGGTCAAGACTTGTTAAGATCGATCAAGCCGCTCGCTCAAATTTATCACTCCTGTGGCTCTCATTTATGGTAATCGACTTTCTGCCCTTCACTATCAATATTTCCCCGGCCTTTATTGCCGGTAGCTGTCTCTGGTCTTTAGCATTGTATCTGGGGTTAGCTGGGGTGCGAAATTGGTTTATAGAAATTTTCTATGGCTGGTTTAATTTTGCCGAGCGTTTCCTCTATACTTCCCTAGAGGAGTTTGAAAAAACTCGCGTCGCCAGAGAATCCCAAAATGCTTTTTATGCCTCTATCTTTAGTATTATTCCCTTTCTCATTCTCGGCGGTTTCTCCGATTGGTTAATCGAGATTAGTTTAGGAAAAAGTTGGCCGATTAGTGTCGGTATTCTCGCCTGTGTTGCCTGTGGTGTCTATGAATTAGGACGGCAGGACGGCAGCGGTAATCAGTAAACAACAACCAATTAAGCTGTTAACTATCTCAATTACTTCTTAGGACTGCACAGGGGTGGCAGGTTAATAGGTTTTAACCCTTGACTAGCGCTCAATCTTTTCCTTCCAGACGATTTTTATGTTTATTAAGGGTCTTTTGTAGTAAATTCAAAACCTCATTAGCAATCTCAATAACTTGATGGGTTCCAAAACCGGCCTGAGTTAATTCTTTAAAAAAAGCCTTAGCGACAATTTTGGCTAATTTCGGGGGATAAGGAGGGACAGCGATCAAATGTTCGGACTGAATTTCTGCTATTTCTCTAGTCACTGCCATCGCCACAAAACGAGATTTTAACATCCCTTGCAAATGAAAAATTTGCAGGGATTGGGCAGCCTGTTGAGCGAATAACTGCAAGATTTCTAAATCTAATGGTTCAAAATGTTTTTTGTCTAGGGGAAAACTGAGATTAATTACTCCAATTACCTGCTGATTCAGAATAATCGGTACGGATATAAAACTATTATTATTTGATTTTTTGGGATAACGGGCTGCACTGGAAAATGGCGATCGAGTGATATCCTTAATTAGTAAAGGTTTTCCTGTGACCGCTACACTGTCGGCAATAACTTGATCGAGTTTAATTATTTCTTGATCAGCCAAAGGTGATAGATCATCATAATGGGCAAAAACTTCTAGATAATCGGTAATTTCCCCTTTTGATTCCTGTGGAGAGCTTAACATAATTGAACAGTGCCGCGCTCGCAATTGATGAGCGCTCATACTAGCTATTTTCCGAAAAATATCTTCGAGATTTTCCTCGACATTCAAGACAAGAGCCAGAGCGGTTAATTTGGGGTTAAAATTATCCATGTATTCAATCACTTATTCAGTCCGAGTTTAGGCTTTCAGGGTGAGGGTGACATTCCTCATCTCCTTGTTTGTCTGAGTCTATAGCTTGCCATAGCATCTCACGGAAGGGCTTTTTTACTCGCTAACTGATCTATTGTAGATGTAGCCAAAACTTCTGTATGTCTCTTGTGTTTTGTCTTCCCTCTAGCTACTCTGATCTAGTAGGTCAGAGGAGTTTAACCTGACTGGAGTGAAAGATGGTGCGTTTTCTCTGGGCAATTTTGGCCGGTGTGGGGATGGGGTTAACAGTAGCACCGGTTTCTTGGTGGTTACTCGCTTGGATTTCTCTAGTCCCCCTGTGGATTGTTGTGAGATTAGCGGAAAAATCCCTAAAAAAACAGCTTTTATACGGTTTTGGTTGGGGTTTTGCCTACCATGGCCTCGCTTTATTCTGGATCACGGGAATTCACCCGATGACGTGGATGGGTGTCCCCTGGTTAGCGAGTTTGTTAATTGCCCTGTTTTGTTGGTTGTTTATTACTTTTTGGGGAACGGCGATCGTGCTAACTTGGACGTTAGTCATGTTTTATGTCAACAAAAGTGTTAATCAGTCATCTTTTCGGGATGCCCTCCTACGGGTTTTCATCGGCACTGCCCTCTGGTGTGGGTTAGAATCTCTCTGGAGTCAATCCCCTCTCTGGTGGACTACCCTTGCTTATAGTCAAAGTCCCCATAATTTATTGATTCTGCAATTGGGCAAATTATCGGGTTTTACGACGGTAACGGCGGCAATTGTGGCAGTTAACGGTTTAATCGCCGAAAGCTTGCTCCTAATCCGTCAATCGCGGCAAAATCTCGCTTTTCTCTCTTTACCCCTCCTCATTTGTTTTAGCCTCCATCTCTGGGGATGGAACACATACCATAAACCGATCGAAAAGTCAAGGGATTTAGGGATAAAAATTGGCGTCATTCAGGGCAATATTGCCAACACGATTAAACTTTCGCCCCTAGGATTTCAAAAGGCGCTCGAAGGTTACACCTCTGGTTATCAAATTCTCGCCGATCGAGGAGTAGATGCCGTCTTAACTCCTGAAACGGCCTTACCCTACTATTGGGAGAACTTAGTCAATAATAGCTCGATTTATTCGGCAATTTTAGCCAAAAAAACGCCGCTCTGGTTGGGTGCATTTGGCAAGGTGGACAAGGGTTATAACAATAGTCTCTTGACCATTGATGGCGAGGGACAGGTGATTAGTCGGTATGATAAAGTAATTCTCGTGCCTTTAGGCGAATACGTTCCTTTTCAGGAAATTTTGGGCGGAATTGTTGATCGCCTTTCTCCCTTGCAAGCGCACTTAATCCCGGGAGATCCCGCTCAAATTATTGACAGTCCTTTCGGTCAAATAATTGTGGGCATTTGTTACGAGTCGGCTTTTTCCGAACATTTTCGCCGTCAAACTGCTAGGGGAGGCGAATTTATTATTACTGCTTCTAATAACGCCCATTATAGCCACGCCATGCCCGCTCAACACCATGCTCAGGATACCATGCGAGCGATCGAAACCGATCGATGGATGGCCCGGGCCACCAATACAGGTTATTCTGCTTTTGTCGATCCCCACGGTAATCACCTTTGGCTATCGGATTTAGATAAATATCAAATCCATAGCGAAACAATTTATCGACGGGATACGAGAACTTTATATGTGCGCTGGGGAGATTGGTTAACTAAAGTTTTAATCATTACTGCCGGACTAGCTTGGCTCTGGAGAGCTTGGGATTAAGGTGACAGTGCTATACTTTTTCGTGAATAAACTGTTAAATAACCTAAGTTTTTAAGGCAATGAAAGAGCAATTTGTCAAGTGGTTGAATAGAATCTTAATATTTGATGTGTTTTTAGTAATAGCGGGCTTTCTCTGGTTTGCCGTGGCTGTTATCGGTGAATCCACGGGAATTCCCCTAGGATTTAAACTTTTTCAGCGTCTTTGGCTGCCCCTATTCAATCCTGCTATTAGTATTTTAATTGCGGGGGCGATTTTAAGCTGGGCAATTAATCAAATTCAAGAACGCTGGTTCCCTAAATAGGGCTGGCTGAATAAAGCTAAAAACCTTGCTGGATAAGACTTTTAGCCTTTTTTGAAATCCAAAAGTACCAGATATGGGAGTGATCAGGGGGAAATTCAGCTACTTTTTCCCTGAAAATTAGGTAATTTACCCCCTCAAAATCGGTAAAACCCCAACCCCCCCGATGTCGGGGGGGTTGGGGGGCCACACCCTGCTTCTAGGAAAAACTTTTTCAGCAGACCCTATTTAATCCTAGTTCAGATTCTTGACCTTCGTAGCGAGATGATTCCCGCTCCCCTAGAAGTTATTTTTCCTAGATGATAAAAGTCGGGGTTGAAAAATGTTCAACCCCGAAAAAAGCAATTTTTGAGGGGATTAACCCACCGGTTGTAACTGTAATTGCGAGAGAATATCGCTTTGCTCAGAGCGCTGATGACTAGAGACTGTCACCACAGCTTCAGCAGTTACATCTAATATCGCATGGTCTCCAGAATTGACTTTTCCCGATAACATCGCGACCGCTAAACTATCCTCTAAGCGTCGAGTTAAAGCACGACGTAAAGGCCGCGCACCGTAGCTAGGATCATAACCCTCATTGATGACCAAATCCTTAAAAGCGGCGGTAACTTCCACAGAAATGCCTTTTTCTGTCAATTGTTTGGCTAGATCCGCGATCAGAATATCGGCAATCTGGGTAACTTCTTCGCGAGTTAACTGTCGGAAAACAATGATTTCATCGAGACGGTTGAGAAATTCGGGACGGAAATATTGTTTTAACTCCTCTGTCACCCGATTAGAAATCTGTTGGTAGCGCGATTGAGCAAAATCGTCAGCAATCTCGAATCCTAAGCTATTACCGCCTTTTTCGATGACTTTTGAGCCAATATTCGAGGTCATGATAATTAGGGTATTCTTAAAGTCCACCCGACGACCTTGGGAATCGGTCAAATGACCATCTTCTAACAGTTGCAGGAGAAGATTAAAAACATCGGGATGTGCTTTCTCGATTTCGTCAAACAAGACCACTCTATAGGGTTGACGACGCACTGCTTCCGTTAACTGACCGCCTTCATTGTAACCGATGTATCCGGGAGGCGCACCAATTAATTTAGAAACCGTGTGGGATTCCATAAATTCCGACATATCTAGGCGAATCATACTGGATTCCGAGCCAAAGAGCAACTTAGCTAAGGCTTTCGTTAATTCAGTTTTACCGACTCCCGTGGGACCGGCAAAAATAAACGAGGCAATCGGACGGTTAGGATTCTTTAAATTTACTCGCGCTCGACGAATAGCACGAGAAACGGCATTTACTGCCTCCTGTTGGCCAATAATCCGCTCGTGCAGTTGACATTCCAGATTTAAGAGCGATTCCGACTCAGTTTCAGTTAATTGGCTAACGGGAATACCTGTCCAAGCGGCGACAATTTGGGCAATTTCCTCCGCATCCACCACTGGAATTAAAGATTCGGGGTTAATTAGGGGTGATTCTTCCCTAACCTCCGCAGGACTTGTACTTTGCAGGGAATAGCGTAGATGGGTGCGGGATCCCGCTTCATCGAGAAGATCGATCGCTTTGTCCGGTAAAAAGCGATCATTGATATAGCGAGAGGATAGATTAACGGCAGCTTCGATCGCTTTTTGATCGTATTTTACCTGATGGAAATCCTCGTAGGTGGCTTTTAAACCGCGTAAAATCTCGATCGCCTGCTCTTTAGTCGGTTCTCCCACCATAACTGGCTGAAAACGTCTTTCTAGAGCCGCATCTCGCTCAATATGCCGTTTATACTCATCGAGAGTTGTTGCCCCTAAACACTGTAACTCCCCGCGAGCTAAAGCAGGTTTAAGCAAGTTAGAAGCATCCATGGCTCCTCCCATGCTACCAGCACCCACAAGAGTGTGAATTTCATCAATAAACAGGATAATATTGCCCGATTTGCGAACTTCCTCCACAATTCCCTTTAAACGTTCCTCAAAATCGCCGCGAAAACGGGTTCCCGCCAGTAAAGACCCCATATCGAGGGCAATTACCTGTTTATCCTGCAAAAGATCGGGAATATCGCCATTATGGATGCGTTGTGCTAACCCTTCAGCGATCGCTGTTTTCCCCACCCCCGGCGCACCGAGTAAAATCGGGTTACTTTTGGTACGACGGCCTAAAATTTGGACAACTCGCTCGATTTCTGGCTCTCTACCGATTACAGGGTCAATTTTGCCATTTTTGACCTCTTGGCTTAAATTGCGACTATATTGGGATAAAATCCCGTCTTGGGGAGCATTTTTCTGGTCTTTATAATCACCCATTCCCGTTAAGCGACCACTAGCGACTTTTTCCCCGGCATTTTTAATTAAAAGGCCGCGAAGTTTGATCAAATCAACACCCTGCATAATTAAAATTTTAGCGGCTAGGGATTCGGGATCGCTGGTGATAGCGAGTAATAGATGTTCAGGTGCGATCGCATTTTCCCCTAATTGTCGAGCTTCCTGAAATGCTTGCTCGAACATCTTTTTCGCTTTCGGGGTAAAAGGGATATTAACGGGACTGTAACCCGTGCCGCGGCCGGTCATTCCTTCAATCAGGCGGCGACTTTCGTGCAGGGTAACTTTTAAATCCTTGAGAATTAAGGCTGCGGTGGCGGTGGCTTCTCCTATCAATCCTAACAGTAAATGCTCCGTACCCACGACACTGTGACCGGTACGACGGGCTTCCTCTTGGGCGAACATCACCGCTTTGATAGCTTTCTGGTTAAAGTATTCAAACATGATCTACGGCTTCCTGGCTACTGGGCTTTACCTGTTACTGTAACGTTTTCTTTACATTAGCCGGAAGGGGGATATCCGTATCAGTAGGGTGGGTTAGGGGACAGGAGTAGGGAGTAGGGGCAATTCATGAATTATGAATTATGAAGTGGGGTGATGGGGGAGTGGGGAGACCACTTCGTGCGCGTTGCGGGGGGAGACCACTTCGTGCGCGTTGCGGGGGGAGACCACTTCGTGCGCCTTGCGGGGGGAGATGATCGTAACGAATTTGCAGGTTCAGCCGGAAATATGGGGAAACTTGCCAATATTTCGCCAATCGAAGGGCGGTACTCCCAGTAATTTCTGGGCGACCGTTGAAGATCTCATTAATCCGATTGATGTACCATATAACTGAGAAGGTAAGGATTGAAAAGGCTGCCAGCCAAGTTTTTTCGAGCCGAAGGTGGGTCGGAGCCAGTCAAAGATTGTTGGACGATACCAGAACGGGAAGGAACACAACTGCGAACTATCTGGGAAATCGGCTTAATTAGGGCTTGCTGAATAAATCTAAAAACCTTGTTGGGTAAGACTTTTAGACTTTTTGTCAATCAAAAAGTACCAGATATGGGAGTGGTCGGGGGGAAAATCCCTGGACTTTTTCCCTGA
>NZ_SFBZ01000015.1:0-12937 GCF_007095495.1 Microcystis sp. M_QC_C_20170808_M9Col
TCAGTCTGTAGAGCGACCATAAGACCAGAACAGAGTAAATCTGTTAAGGCAGGTGCGGAACCCCGCAAGGGAAAGAAGCAGAAACCCAAATCGTGAGGTTTGGGAATCGCCGTCCGTTTACGGCGGTGAGGATGTCAACCACCGAAACCTATCTAACAAGAATCGCCCAACGAGAACAGTTAGAGATTCAGTTGAACCGTTACCGTCTCGAACGGGGGCTCTTCTCGACTTTGTGTGATAATTTTTGCTTATGGAATCGTGAAATGCTTACTGGGCAAGACTTTTAGGACTATTTTGCGGATATTCTATCAGTATAGACCCCGTTTCCACACAGAACCAGAAGAGCCGAACGGGAAACCGCCAAACGACAACTTCTATCCTTGACGGGGTTTTCCGCTCCTGAAACCACTGGGGAAACTACTGGGTAATGGGTTGATATTGTGACAGACCATTAATTGCGTTGAATAATTGTAAATTTTTCTGGAAAAGTGCGGTCAGAACTAGGAATCGTCGCTACAATGCTGAAAAGTACCGTTATTTTAGCCTATTGTCATACTAAATCTGGTTATTAAAAACTGATTATTTATTTTCCCTTTTGCCTGTCGCATGAGTGCCTCTCCTCATAACTAGCCTGTACTCAACGGATTTAGTATGAGTCCCTATTTTGATTTATCAATGTTTAGACATCTCCAAAAATTATAACCTAGTCACAGCTTGCTTTTAGTCTGCGTACTAACTAAATAGTTCGATGCCTGAAATGTATATCTATCGTTGCTAATTCAATTTCACTGAAAAAATATGAGGCAATTAAAATAATTTTTATTCGGGTAGATTCCTTAACTACAAAGACTTTTGGTCTTAAGATAATATTATGGAGAGGTCTTTTGTTGCTGACACTTTTTTAGCTAAACAAGTCCTTACTCACCTTTTTAAGGGGAAATAGCTTATGAATCTTGAAGAAGCCATGGCTTTGGCTGAGAACATAGTTTTTAATCACTCTGGCCAACATTTGAGCGATCTTGAACGGTTAATTTTTCAGGCATCGTGGACTGAAAATCGGCTTTCCTATGAAGAAATTGCTAAGACTTACAGATATTCGCCCAATTACATTAAACAAGATGTAGGTCCCAAACTATGGAATCGCCTGTCTGAAGCCTGTGGCGAAAAAGTCAAAAAAAGCAATTTTCGGGCTGTTTTAGAAAGACATAAGGCTAAAAACTTTTCTGGTATTAACCCAATTAAAGACTCGTACAAGCCAATTTTACAGACTTATACCCTATCGCAGTCAAAATTAGGGCAAGATTGGGGTGAAGCCCCAGAAATATCGGTATTTTATGATCGTCAAGAAGAAATTGCCACTCTTAAACAATGGATTATTAGAGAACGGGTTCGTTTAGTTGCACTATTTGGAATAGCTGGCATTGGAAAAACCTATCTCTCAATTCAGTTAGCCAAGCAAATTCAGGGCGATTTTGATTGGGTTATTTGGCGTTCCTTGAGTCAAGTTATGTCAATAAGAAAACTTCTACTTGATATTTTGTCAATTATCAGTCAAGATCAAGAAAACAAAGTTTTAGTAAGTGTTGATGACCAAATTTCCCTATTAATTGAGCATTTCAGACAACAACGCTGTCTGATCATTTTAGATAATTGTGAATCAATTATGTCCAGTGGAGTCCAAGTAGGATCTTATCAAGATGGTTTTCAAGAATATGGAAATTTCTTCAAACGAATAGGCGAAAGTTCCCATCAAAGCACTTTAGTAATAACCAGTAGAGAAAAACAAAAAGAAGTTTCTTTAATGCAAGGGGAAACTTTGCCAGTTCGCTCTTTACAGTTAAACGGATTAAGTGTCTCAGCCAGCCTTAAGTTAATTCAGCTAAAAGGATGCGAAAGTAAATCTGAATCTGATTCCCTTATCTTGATTGAAAAATATGGTAGAAATCCTCTTATTCTTAAATTAGTTTGTGGAATCATTAAAGATTTATTTAATTGCGATATTAGTAGTTTTTTACAAGAGCAAAGTTTTTTTGTTGATGAAATATCTAATTTATTTGAGGAACAGTTTATTAGATTATCTGATTTAGAGCAAAATATTCTTTACTGTATAGCTTTGAGTCAACAATCTTTATCGATCGATGATTTAAAAGCAGAAATTTTTCCTATTTCTCAACAAAATTTACTAATAAAATTAAAATCTTTAATTCAGAGATGTCTAATTGAAAAGTATCAAAACAAGTTCTTCTTACATCCGTCCATTAGAGAGTATTTAATTTATCGATTTATAAATCGGATTACTAGCGAGATAACAACGGGAGAAATAAATCTTCTTAATTGCTATGCCTTTCTCAATATTAATGGAAAAGAACATATCAGGAAATTACAGATAAAATTAACAATCAAACCTCTTATTGAAAACTTGTTGTGTATTTATTATACTGAAGAAAAACTTGTTGAGCGACTCAAGGAAATTCTCCTCACCTGGCAAGAACATAATCCTCAAAAACTGGGATATTTAGCCGGTAATATCATTAATATTTTTGGCTATCTTAATATTGACCTAACTGGTTATGACTTCTCCTATCTTAGTCTTTGGTCTAGTTATCTTCAAGATACACATTTACATCAAGTTAATTTGGCTTATTCCGATTTGAGTAAATGCGTATTTGCCAAACAAATAACCAATATTTTATCAATTGCTTTAAGCCCTGATGGACAAATTCTTGCCACAGGAGATGTCAACGGTGAGATTCATTTCTGGCAAGTGGCAGATAATCAACTTTTATTAAGTTGTAAAGGACACACAGAATGGGTTCACGCAGTTGCCTTTAGTCCAGATGGAAAAATGCTCAGCAGTGCTAGTAGTGATCAGACGGTGAAATTATGGTCTGTTGAGGATGGTAGTTGTTTATACACCTTTTTAGGAAATAATTGCCGCATCTATACGGTTGCTTTCAGCCCCGACGGAAAAATCTTAGCCAGTGGTGGCAATGACTACAATATTACTCTCCGAAGTGTGGATACTGGAGAATGTTTACAAACTCTGAACGGACATGAAAACACTGTTTGGTCAATCGCTTTTAGTAAAAACGGCAAAATGATTGTTAGCGGTAGCGAAGACCATACTCTCAAGTTGTGGGATACAGAAACAGGTCAGTGTTTGCAAACATTTAGTGGACATCGCCAATGGGTTCGATATGTCGCATTTAGTCCAGATGGTCAGCGTTTAGCCAGTGGTAGTGGCGATCATACAGTTAAAATTTGGGATATTAACCAAGGACGGTGTATCTTTACACTTGAAGGTCATACGGAGCGAATACGTTCAGTGGCTTTTAGTCCTCAAGGAAACTTGCTGGCCAGTGGGGCAGGAGATCACACCATTAGAATCTGGGATGTAGAAGAAGGGAAATGTCTCAAAACCATCCATGGCCATAATAATCGTCTAACTTCAGTGCTATTTAGTTCAGACGGTGCTATTTTAGTGAGTGGGGGAGAAGATCGAGCCATCAGGTTTTGGGAGGTTAACACAGGCCAATGTTGGAAAACTTGGCAAGGATATGGTAGTTGGATTCAATCAGTAGCCTTTAGTCCTGATGGCAAGACACTGGCTAGTGGTGAAACACGAACTGTTAGACTATGGAAAATTGAGACTGACCAATGGTCGAAGTTAGAAGGACATAAAGGATGGATCAGTTCTATCGCTTACAGTCCAGATGGAACTTTGCTAGCTACTGGGAGCAGTGATTATAGTGTTAGATTATGGGATACTAAGACTGGCCAGTGTTTAAAAACTTTATTAGGACATACTCGCTGGATTCGGACGATTACATTTAGCCCAGATGGGTTGACCCTAGCTAGTTGTAGTGGTGATGCAACGATTAAACTTTGGGATATTACCACAGGTCATTGTAGAAAAACGTTACATGGTCACACAGGCTGTTTATGGTCGATCCAGTTCAGTCCCGATGGACTTACTCTTGTTAGTGGCAGTGAAGACAAAACAGTAAAATTGTGGGAAGTTGAAACAGGGGAATGTTTGACGACTTTTACGGGACACGGTAGCTGGGTTTTGGCGGTGGCCTTTAGTCCAGAAGGTAATCTGATCAGCAGTAGTTCTTGTGACTCTAAGATTAAACTATGGAATGTCCAAAGCGGGAAATGTTTAGCAACCCTTCAAGGTCACGATAGTTGGATTCAGACCATTGCCTTTAATCCTCAAGGCGACATTTTAGCAAGTGGTAGTTGCGATCGAACCATTAAGCTTTGGGAGATGCCTTCAGGTCGAGACCTAACAACCTTAACAGGCCATAAACAGTGGGTTTTATCGGTTGCTTTTAGCCCTGATGGGCAATTGCTTGCCAGTGGGGGACAAGATGAAACGATTAAACTTTGGGATATGAAAACCGGTCGATGTTGTAAGACGATCAGAACTGAACGCCCCTATGAAGGGATGAGCATTACTATGGTTCGGGGATTGACCGAAGCTCAAAAAAATACTCTAAAACTTTTAGGAGCGATCGATTGACAGTGCTTATGAGTTGCAAAATCGCTAAGTTTTAACCGATAAAATATCTTGGATAGATTTTACTTCTACTGGATAAATACCCTGGAGTTTTTCGATTAAATTAGATTCAATAAATTGCCATTGATCGTCTGGGGTATATCCACTCAATCTCGAACGACAAATATCAATTAATTTAGGCTGGATTTTATTGTCAATGAGAAAGGTGCTAAACTTATCGATTCTTTCAAGAATTTCTGCTTGCGAAACTTTTAATGCTCGGTCTTTTTCGAGAAAAGATTCCATAACAGGTCGCTGCATAAAAAAGTAAGATTTACCATTTTTCTCTTTCATTTTAGCCGTTCCACCCAGCTTAATCCGAATCGGATCGTAGGGATTATTTAAGAAAGATTCATAGGTTTCTTTACTCACTTCTATTTCCAAAACCTCTCCCGCTTGGTTATCGCAAGAAAAATAGTCTAGATCGATATCCACAACGACAGTTTTTTCTTGATTGACAAGGGAATCTGTCGTCGTGATTAATTTATTTTTTAAAGGTTTTCTATCGAGATTAAAGAGTCCCGCCTTGTTGACATCTTCGGTTACAAATAAAATTTTTCCTTCCGCATTTAAAGAAAAAACATGATTCATGACCTCGGTTTGTTCAGCGTTATGAGTTTGTCTTAACCAATAAAGTTCATTAAAAATCCCCTGATAAATACTAGGAACAATAAAATCTGCAATTCCCAATTCTGTATAAGTAAAGTTATAAATATTTTCTAAGTCACCATTGAGTGAGTTAAGAGAGTGGGATAGATTAGGAGTACCAAAGTCCGAATGTTCATCAACATGAAGTAAAAGGTTTTTTTTGGGTGGAATCCATCCGTTTAAGACCGCATAGTTCCAAATAAAAAATGCTTCGTGGTGTTCTTCCATAATTAACAAGGGAATAGGTGACATAGATTTTTCCTGCATAGATAATTATTTAATTAGCAGATTAGCTACGATAACGGTCTGTGTCAAGACAGAAAAGTTCAGGTTTTTTCAGGACTTTAAGAATTCATGCCAAATATTTAACTCGAAGTTGAGATGCTCAGGACTAGATTATTTGGATTTTAGTCACTTTTTTGGCTCTTCGGTTTGTGTTATGCAATGGACGGGGGTTATAAGGGATGGAACCCTTATATAGAAAGGCATTTAGCGATTTTTGTCAATTGTTTTTGATATAGAGCGAACTAATCAATTAAGTCTCTTACCAGATAAGGATTTAGTCGATTTATGCCCCCCTATCGAACCATACCAAGTAACGAAAAACCAAACGATTATAAGTAATAATGGCATTAATTAAATTGTTCTGAGCCCGAACTAAACGATTTCGTGCATCGAGTACTTCCGTTTGGGTATTAACCCCAAGATCAAAACGGATTTCGGCTGCTTTAAGTGCCTCTTCCGCTCGCTTGATACTTTGAGTAGCCGTCTCAATATTCCTTAATTGGGGTTGTAGCTGATAATAGGCCCTTTCTACTTCTAGGCGAATGTTATTCGCTGTTTCCGAATACTGCTGCTCGGCGATTGCCATCCCTGTGGCGGCTTGTTTCGCTCTAGAGGTTGCGGCTCCCCCATCAAAAAAAAGCCAGTTAAAGTTTAAACCAAAAGCATAGCCATCCTCAGTTCCCTTTGGGGTAAAGCGATTTGGATCTTCACTGCTAAGAGATAATATATTATATTCAGCAAAAATACTGAGACTTGGTCTGATAACAGCTAAGGCTAACTGTTGCTGGGCGCCGCTACGTTGACGTTCGGCTAACCTTTGCTCTAGCTCCACGCGTTTTTTAAAAGCTAAGAGAATAGTTTTATCTAAAGGCAACTGCCATACTCCAGTTTGACTGACGGGATCGCCCGCTATCGGGGTTATCGAGGCGGGCAAATTCAAGATAGTTGCTAAATTTCGACGGGTTGTTTCTTGAATTGCTTGATTATTACGCAGTTCCTGAATGGCATTATCTAAATCGACTTGGGCATTCAGTAAATCCAACTTAGTAGCTAAACCAACATTGAGCATTAATTCTATGCTTTCAAGTCTTTTGGTTCGGTCATTAATATCGTTCTGGAAAATCAACACCTGGGCATCGGCTTGTTGTAAATCGTAATAAGCAAGAGCTACATCTAGGATTAATTGATCTTCTATCCTCGTTACTTCCAATTCATTAATTTTCAGAGTTTCTTTAGCCGAGTTAATGTTAGCCTGTCTGCCGGGAGAATAGATGTTATAAGATAAGGAGAGTTTCCCATCTACTGTTGTTGTAACAAAATTACTAATTTGGGCAATACTTTGTTGCGTCGATGCAATCTGCTCCTGCTGTGACTGTAATGAACTTTGAGCTTGTTGCAAATCCCTCGTTAAAAATTCTAGCTCAATGCTTTTTTTGATTTGGGTCTGTCCGGCGAATTGAGTTACGGCTGATTGCGGGACAAAAAAAGGACTTAGAGCTTCTATTTGTTGCGCTAAATCGGGAGCTATATCGGTGGGGGGAGAGGGTACAATAATGTTGTTAATTTGGTCTAATTCCTCTTGCTTGGCATTAACCCGCCCTTGCAGGAAATTAACAAGTGCTTGGCTATTTTGTAGCTGTGTTTCAAAACCATTGAGGGTGGCGATTTGCTGTTTTTCGTTTGCCTGAGCGGCAAGTTCACCACTAGCCGATAATGCCCGCGTTGCTGTTGTGGAAAGTGATAAAGTAGGATACAGAGCAGCTGTTGCTTCTGCTAACCCAGCACGACTTGATTCTAATTGGAGGATGGCTATTTTTAATTGCTGATTGTTGCGCTTTGCTAGTTCGATTGCTTGTTCTAAAGTAATGGCTATTAAATGTTCTTGACTTTGCTTTATGTCTTGTTCAGTTGGCAAAAGCAAGGGGTTAGGGTTGGAATTTAGCTCGGAGGGAAAACTCTGATTTTGTTTCTCCATTGGAATTTCTACAATATCATTACTAATTTTTTTCGAGTTTGTTTCAAGATAATTTTGTTTTTGCTGCAATATTTTTGGTTTAAAGGTAGTTTCTCTACTGCTATCTTTAATTGAAGATACATCGGGAAATCGGTTTGAAAAACTTGTTTGCAAAGGATTTGCTTCCGCCAACTCTACCTCTATCAAACTCAAGCTCAATATTAAAGAGTTGACTAAAATTTCTCTTAGCATCATTTTTAGTTATTGTTTTGGTTTTTCAACAGATATTATATACCACATTCTGCACTTTATGATTAATACTAAATCTGGTTATTAAAGAATGATTATTTATTCTCCCCTTTGCATGAGTGCCTCTTGCCGTTCGGCTAAGCTCACGGCCGAAACCTTTTGTCTCTCCTCATAACTAGCCTATACTCAACGGATTTAGTATAACGCTCTTCTGGAACTCTGGCAAAAATCTTACAGTCTCTCAACTCTAGCTCTCTTATGGGTAAGCCTTCAAACGAGTGCTAACTAACAGAAACCCGAAATTTGAGTTTTTATTAGAAAAAAAGTTAGCGTTCGCTTGTCAACCAAGAGTTTCAGAACCTAGATTCGGTCAGGGATTTCCGAAAGTCCCAGAAGAGCGATATATTACGCTCTCAATCTTTATGTAAAAAATCTGGCAACCATAAGCCGAGTAATATTACCAAGCCAATGATGACTAAGGCAACACTATAGCTGATTGCTTCATTAGAATTAAAGTTAGTCGGCATGATTAATTTAATTCCTCCCTATTAAGATAGACTGCTCACTCCCATAGTAATACAGAAGGTAAAGACTCAGGATGAGCCAGGCGAAGAAATTGGTAGCCAATACCAGACAAACCCTGAAAGAAACAGGGATTAAACACGGATGTCGGCAAATCAGCAAACAGTTGATATTTGCCTGTTTGAGAAGCTCGATTGACTACTCGACTTGCTAATTCTTGAGCAGCACTGTACCATTGCGGATTAGACAGTTTATGTGCAGCGACCCACATAACTTCACAGCGACCTAAATTGCCACAGCACAAATGATCCACTTCCTGCAAGGGAGTCTCTTGGGTTGTCTTGAGAGCCGCTTCAATATTAGCCAGAATTTCGTCAGTTTTATAGCTAGATAAACCGCCTAAACGTCCTAAACCAATACCAGGCGCTCCGTAGCACCAAGTTGACCAAAACACTGGTGCAGCAGAAGGCTCCTCAGTGGGGATGATTTGGCGCCAATTACCAAATTCTTGGAAAAATTTGCTATTTTCATAGGCGATCGCCTGTTGTGCGCCCCTTGAATAAGCCTGGTCTTGAGTCACCTCATAGAGTCGTAAAAGTGCATAGGCAATTCCGGCGGCCCCATGAGAGAAGCCAGTCAATGGTTTATAGGTATCTGATTTCTCGTTATAGCGCAAATCACAAAATTTCAGCAGATGTTGACCACAGGCTTGAGCCTTATCCAAAACAAAATTTGTCCCCGTATCCTGATAAAGAGCTAAAAGGGATAAAACTGTCCCAGCAGCACCCTTAACTATATCGAAATTAGTATCTTTATCAATAATCTCTTGGCTCATAAATTGAGCAACTTTTTGTGCTTCTTGAGAGAGATGGGGTAAATCGAGAAATTGTCGGATTTTGACGAGACAATAAATAATCGCACCTAGTCCTACTCCGCCGCCAATGCCAAAGTTATCGGCAAAAATTTTGATTGCCTCAGCATCCGCATTTTGTAAGAAGCTTTGTAAAGATTGAAGAGAATTAAGGCTTAACTTCTCAAATTTACTGTCCCCTGTCACACGGGCTAAGGCTGCAAAAAAGACAGCAACACCGCAATTGCCATCATAGAAACTTTCTCCCAAAGGTTGTAGCTGAAATCTCTCTGCTTTCGGAACAAAAGCTAAACTAATCCAAGAAAGACTACCATCAGAACCAATAATTCCCTGGTCTTCGATTTCTTGAGCAATCTCTATTGCTTTGGTAACAAACTGGTCGCCAGTCAACAGAGTCTTAGTAATTTCTTCCTGATTTTTAGACTCAATTTTGCTTCTTTCTGAGGAGAAACTTCCAGTAATTTTTGACTGAAAGGCCAACTGAATAATTCTAGATTGTTGAGCTAAGTCAGTTTCATTCATCCGTTTTAATCGTTGTTCAACTTGATTAAAACATGATCCTTTAAAATACTCCGGTATAGTCTGTTCACCACCTAAGTTGAGGTCATCGCTTACCGTAGCAGCACTAAAATAGGGAACATCTCCTAAGGAGATGGCTTGAAGTTCCATCTCTAGAATAGGCCAAGCTTGAGGTTTATTTTGGTTATTGAGAAAAGCCCGGCTCAAGATATCTGCTTCAATACTCCACTCTAGTCCATGTTTGAGAAATTCTGCCCCTCGCGTCTTATTGAGAACAGCCCCATAAACTTTGGTGGAACGGAACAGAAATCTGACTACCTGTGTCTGGAATGGCGATAAAGGTCCATTTGCTGCTAATAGGTTTTCCTTCTGTTCAATCAAGAAACGGTATACTTGTTCGAAGCCTGTAATCAATTCTTTTAGATAATCATTCGGGTAAAGTGGCTGTGAATTAAGCATAGGAACATTAGCTTGCAGAGGTCTATCTATTTTCTCCTGTGCTAAATACATATCGTCGGTGTTGATCGATTTCCAGACAGGAAATGGTACCGGCATAGGTTGAATATCAATACTACCCAATCCACTAACATCATAAGCGACAGAAGTGTCGATATTAAACTCCCAAGTCGGTAACAATGCCGTGCGTAAGACTGAATCAGACAATTGATTCATCGCTGCTTCTCCGGCTGTTTCATCTTCCGAATCTTCCATCCATTTAGCTTCATGGTGCATGATTGTTTCTAGATCAATCATCACCAGTTGATCGCCGTAGGCAATTAAATTCTCGTGGTGAAAATCATTTGCTCCTAGAAAATATAACAAACATAACAATCTTCCCGCCTGTAAATAAAAACGTTTAGCAGCGGCGGTATCTTGACAAGGTTTTTGTTCAATGTATTCGCTCCATCCATAGGTTTGTTTATCTAAAATCCGAAGAATTTTCAGGGGAGATTGTGCAGAACTTTCTAAGTTTTCTAATTGTTGATTTAACCAAGATAAAAGTTGGTTAAAAGCTATGTCAACCCCTATTTTTTTCGGTTTATAAACTAACTTTAGCCCCGAGGCAAAAGTTAGCACGATCACAGAACGTCCTTGATGATGAAGATCAGACAAGTCCGGCTTAATTTCTTTAATTTTTCCTAGCTGATTTTCTGATATTTTAGAATCAATCGAATCATTTATCTGGGAAAATTCTCCCTTAATTTCTAATAAATCATTTTCCAGTCTTTCTAGAAATTCTGCCGTTGACTCAACCCAAAAATCAATAGTGGTTGCAATAAACCTACCTAATACGGGATATTTTTGAAAAAACCCCAAGAATCCATCTGATAATAATTTATCAACAAAAGCTAGATATTTTTTGTTACCTGATGTAGTTTTATTGTTCGGAATTATTAAATTGAGCAAGTTTTTCCCGAGGGGACGAGAATGAGAAAACTCAAAATCTAAAGTTTTTACTAAAAGATAAAAAAGTCTTTGGTAAAGACCATCTTCTAGACTTAGATAAGCAGATTCTTCCAATCGTTTTAAAGGCAAATTTTCGTCAGATAATGATTCTACTCCTAAGCGAGCAAGAAGTTTTTGTCTTCCAACCAGAACCAAAGGTAAAAAAACATCTTCAAAGGGTTTAGGGTCATTAGAATCTCTGGGCAAGGGTTCGAGATTTTCTTGGGTTAATTGTGCAACTGTTTCTATAATCTCAGCTAGGGTTAAAGCCCAACTGGGTAAGGAGTAAGTTTCAGGTTCTAACTCTGTACCAAGTACTCGCAAAACTGCATCGCGTTCCCAACCATTCCACTCTAGACGTTTGTAAAATTTATCCCAATCTCCAGAGGCACTGACTTTACACCAATGATTCAAACGAATATTTGCTATCTCTTCATTAAATGGGCTTGAGATAGTCGATGTTGTTTGATGACTGAGACGTTCAGAAATAAACGTAGCTTGACAGACGATCTTGGCTAATTCTGGTTTTAAATCAGATGGGATTGCGCTCACAAAAAAAGCCTCCTTCTTTTAATTTTCATCAGATAACTTACTATAACACTTTAGAAACACCTCTAGATTCTTTAATTGACATCATATAGCTTGCCATTCGCCGTTTAACAAAACTCAACATGGCTGGATTATCCTTGGATACTGTCCACATTCCGTAGGGGATATGGCTACTACACTGGATTTTAATCGACTCGGCTAATAAAGGAATGCCACGCCCGACCTTTTGTAGCTCTTTCTTGACAAAAAAGCTACTGTAGCGGATTGTATCTGGTGCAAGACGATGGGTTATCATCCAGCCGATGACTTCTTTTTGATAACGAAGTCCTAAACTGTTGAGTGGCTCTCTTTTGTCTTCCTCTAAAAAAGGTGAAAGAACTTCTGGATACCACGCCTGAGTATTTTGTTTTTCTAAAATTCTACTTCGTTCTGCTTCCGTTAAATCAGACCAAGGAAAGATTGTAAAACCAGCAGGTAAACTATATTTGTGTAGCCAGGATGCTTGAATCATCTGCTCTTTGATCGCCTTACAAATTAACACCCGTAACTCTGGCGGTGTCCAACCTGCTTTTTTCAGTATATGTTCTAAAGACGGAGTTGTCGTTTGGTCGCTTGTATAAACTAATTCAACATACCGACAACCTCGTTGCTTAAACACCTGCTCTAAATGCGCGAGTAAGGCTGTGCCAATCCCCTGACAACGATAGGGGGATTCAACAAAGATGGAGAGGATGATAGCTGCTTCTTCTTCAGGGTAAAGCCTAGCCAGACCTAAGCCAACTGGTTTTTGCTCAACACTTGCGCCAATGGCAACAAGAGAGTCTTCAAACTGCAAACTTTGTAAAGCAGTTTGATAAGAGGGAAAGGTCATTTCCAAATATTGAAGCCAAGCCAACCCCTTCAATTCAGTTAATGAATAATTAACCATTCTGTTGCATACAATGTTAATCTTCGGTCTGATAAAAATTAAAAGCGGATTTGGTATTAGACCAATAAGGGAAACCTCGATTAACTGTACCTATTGCCAAGAAAGCACCAAAAGTGTTGATCTTTTTCAGCAAGGTATTTTTCGAGGTTTTCAGAAACCGGATTCTAACAAGTAGCATCTGTAAGATTGCTAACAATGATACAGACGGGAGCATCTCATTTATGCTAGGGGTGGCTCATTCCCTTGTATACGTGATTCTACAAATGATTATCGTGTTGTTACAACCGCGGCGACCGCCAGCTACAGCTTCTAACTCTTGTTCGCTCAGTTCCGCATCTCCCTTCTTGGTGTTAAGAAACTCATTCGCTTCGTCAAGAGTGAAGTTGCAGCCATTCTCTTGTCCTA
>NZ_SFBZ01000150.1:0-2560 GCF_007095495.1 Microcystis sp. M_QC_C_20170808_M9Col
GCCAATTCTTTACAAGGATGGCATTTAGGGGCCGACCAACGCTACCATTCTTTAGAACGAAACGAGCGCGGCTGGTTATGGTGCGAAACCTTAGGCTATTGGTTGGGAACTTGGGAGGGTACTATTGACCGAGAAACGGCAATCTGGGCCAGATTTTATGACTCGGAAGGCAATTTAATCCCCTTGCCAGAAGAAGCAGCACAGGAGCAAGCAGCTGCAGCACAGGAGCAAGCGGCCGCAGCACAGGAGCAATTAAATGCTACTCAGCAAGCTCTGGAAGCGGAAAGACAGCGTTCTCAACGGCTGGCGGCTCGTTTGCGAGAAATGGGGATAGACTTGTAGTACAAGTGTAACGAATGTTCGGGGTGGGGAGATGGGGAAATGACCTGATGGGGAGCTTTTTGCCTGACTGACGGGCAGATTTTCAACACAATCAGTGGTCGTGCCAAATTAATTTCCTCAACCTTGACGAGGAAGTCTGTAAACTTCACTCAAAAGCCGCGTAAATTCTGTATTTTCTCTGAAAGTCTTATACATAGCTTTTAAAATTGTGATCGTAGCGGTAGGCTAATTCAGATCAATTAAACTTCTTCCTCACTCCCGACTTTGTTAGTACCATGAAACCTAACTCTGGCCGTAAACGGTTATTATCCCTGATATCTGCCGTTTCTTGTAGTTCCCTCTTGATTTTATCCCCTCTAGCCCAGAGAGCGCAAGCAGACGATATTAAGGATGCCCTAGAAGCGGTAATTGAATATACGGCTCAATTACACCAGATCAATTTCAAGTATTTGTTAAGCGATGGCCCGATAACCACTCCCTGCGGCGTAATTTCCCTAGCGGCTTTCTGCACTGTAGATAATACAGTCTATGTCAATCTCAAGCAAGTTACTGGTATTAGCGATAATCCTTTATTTCCCCTTTATGCCGTCGCTCACGAGGCCGCTCACGCTGTTCAGTGGAATCGGGGTATTGGTGGCATCGATGAAGGTGGGATGAGCATCGGCATTGAATTACAGGCCGATTGTCTAGCGGGAGATACCCTTTCCTGGTTATTTACCGAAGCTAGAGGTTTATCCAAACAGGATTATATACTAGCGGGAAAACTTCTAGGGGAAGCGGCCTCGGAAGTGGGCGATTTTGAAGCTCCTAATCGCTCCCACGGTACACCACAACAGCGAGGTGATTCGGTCCTACAAGGATTCTACGGGGAAAATCATCAAGCTTGTATGCGTTAGCTAACACTCAAGGCTATATTTCCCCTAGAATGCCTAAAAAAGCTTAAAAAACTACTGTAACCCTAACCAAGATAACAGACCTTGGCCAGTTAGATACTCGATCAACAGGGTGATCACAAAACCAATCATAGCGGCTCTACCGTTGAGGCGCTCGGCATAGTCATTAAAGCCAAATTTGGGATCTTCTAATTTGGGGGTTTGAGTCGGTTGTGGTTCAGTCATGATCTTTACAGTCCGTTTACATTTCTTTACTATTCTAGCGGAGTTAGAAGTTAGGTTGTAACTAATTTCTAACTCCTCTCTATTTGCCCTAATCTCGACCGTTAAGAGCGATTAAAAGGCGCAGAATAAAGATAAATAGGTTGATATAGGTCAAATACATCGATAAAGCAGCACTAAGATACTGTTCATCTCTGTAGGTACGGGGCAAGATGTAAAAGTCCACCACTGCCGAGCCAGCAAACAAGAAAACCCCGATGCCAGAAATGGCGATTTCTAACCAGGTGGGAGTAGCGCCACCAAAGATAGAGAAAATTAGCTGACCAATGAGAACAATAAAGAGAGCGAGAATACCGATGCTAACGGTTTGAGTCAGGGCTAAACCATCTTTTTCCGACAGATTCGAGCCGATATTCCGTCCCAACACAAAAGCAATGCCGCAACCGAGGGCAGCAATTGCTACTCCTCGCAAACCGACACCGGAAGTACCTAAGGCCACATAGACGATTCCACTGAGAGTATAGCCAGAAAGAAGACTATAGAGAGTCAGCAGGGGCAGAGCAGTGCCTGTATTGCCTCTTTCCGCAGTATTACGGGCGACAAAAAATAAAATAATCTCGGCAATCAGAGCGACAAAGAAAGTCGGGAAGAAAATCTGGGGATAGGATTGGATCACACCTAAACCGCCATAGGTTCCCACCGCAGTCAAAATTAGACCGCCACCGAGATAGGGCAGGGCCTTGGGGATAACATTGGGGCCGATAAGTGCTTGGCTTTTAGCCTCGCGTAAAGCTTGGCGAAAATTACTGGTATTACTCATGGTGACTAGGTTCGAGATACTTGTCTCAATCAATCTTGTTAAACAGAAACTATTCTTGATTAGTTGGTCAAGAATGCTGAATCGGAGGGAAGAAAAAAAAGTAATCTTCTCCCCCGCATCGATTCCCTCTTGATTGTAACGAAAAGACTAGGAATCGAGCTAAGTAGGGCTTGCTGAATAAATCTAAAAACCTTGTTGGGTAAGACTTTTAGACCTTTTGTCAATCAAAAAGTACTGGATCTGGGAGTGATCGGGGGGAAATTTAGGCACTTTTTCCCTGAAA
>NZ_SFBZ01000151.1:0-9998 GCF_007095495.1 Microcystis sp. M_QC_C_20170808_M9Col
AACAATGTGGAAAACCTCAGACTAATTGGCACTAATAATATTAATGGTACAGGTAACGCTGGTAACAATAATATCACCGGAAATAGTGGTATTAATCAAATCAATGGAGGTGCGGGAATTGATACTTTAACCGGTGGTTTAGGTGCAGATACTTTCATCTTCCAATTTGGACAATCTACCATATCCGCAAGCGATCGTATCACAGATTTTGCCATCAATAGTGATAAAATCGACTTATTAACTCAAGGTGGACTACCCATGAATGCGCCTAGTAGTTTCAGTCGCGCTACTGATAGCACTACTACCACTTTAGGAGATTTAGTCAATCAGGTATTTACTGATGCCAATGGAGCGACTACAGGTAATCAAGGATTAGGGGTTAATAGTGCCGCCTTAGTGCAGGTAACAACCGGTGCAATAGCTGGAACTTATCTCGTTATTAATGATAGCACGGCTGGCTTCCAATCCAGCAATGATTTATTAATAAATATCACCGGATTTACTGGTACTTTACCAGCTTTAGGGAACATTCCAGTAGGTAATTTCTTTATCTAAGTTTCTAAGTCACCTAGAAAACGGGTTTCTTCAAGGAACCCGTTTTCTGTGTTAAAAATTGTCAGCTACCCCCGCCATTTATTAGTCACATATTTCTTAACATAAAGTTTGATAATAACTGTGGTATAACTTCACAAGAACTTGATATTATTATTACAATAGTCTCAAAAACAATGATCGAATTAAGTCCCGCCGCCGCTAGAGAAATTGAACGTTGGAGTCAAAGCCGTCGTCTGACTGGTTCCTATCTGCGTTTGGCAGTAAAAAACGGTGGTTGTTCGGGACTTCACTATCATCTCGAATTAACCCCTATTGTGGCAGAAAACGATCGCTTTTATCAAAGTCAGGGTATTAATATTGTAGTCGATCCTGACAGCGATCGCTACCTACAAATTTTAAAATTAGACTATTCAGAAGATCTCATGGGTGGTGGTTTCCGTTTTACCAATGCCAACACCCAAAATACCTGCGGTTGTGGTCTTTCCTTTAGTGCCTAATTAACTGCTCCAAATAGCCAAGACAACTAAAAGCGCATTAACCAGATAAAAAGCTCCCACAATCTTCGTTTCCGTCCAACCACTTAATTCTAAATGATGATGAAAAGGAGCCATTTTTAATAATCTTTTGCCCTTGCCATCGGGTCCTTTTGTGGCTTTATAATAGATAACCTGAGCGATTACCGAAAGAGATTCCAGAAAGAAGAGACCACTAATTAAAAATAATCCCCAGAGATGTCCAGTAATTAAACCCACTGCAGCTAAAGCACCTCCCAAAGCGAGGGAACCCGTATCACCCATAAAGACTTTAGCGGGGTTGCGGTTATGAAAAATGAAGCCTAGACAAGCACCAGCAAAACAAGTGCAGAAAATCGCCAAATCCGGATGACTAGGGGCGATAATAATGGCTAAACCCAAAAATGCGATCGCACCTGTTCCCCCCGCTAATCCATCCACCCCATCGGTGAGATTAGTGGCGTTACTTTCAGCCACAAGGACAAATCCCGCCAAAATCCAGAAGAAAAAGCCCAAAGGAATGACTAATCGACCCCAAAGGCCGATATCGGTACTCACCTGATTGACCAACATCCAGAGACAAAAAAGCACCGCCCCCGCTATCTGTAAAATTAACTTCATCCGGGGAGATAGGCCCTTATTCGACTTATAACGCAGAATTTGCCAATCATCTAACCAACCGATGCCCATGTAAGCAAAAGTCAGCAAAGCAACCGCCACCACATTAGGAGTAAATTTAGACCAGATTAAAGCGAAAATAAGGGCTACCGGCACAAAAAAGCTGCCTCCCATGGTCGGGGTTCCTGCTTTCTTTAAATGAGCCTGGGGTCCATCCTCGCGCATGATCTGACCCATTTTCAAGCGCCGCAGCATCGGTACTACTTGACAACCAAGACCACCACTGATTAACGTTGTGGCCATCAGGGGGATTAACAGGGAATTAGTGGACTGAAAAAAAACTACTAACAGAAATAGTAATCCCGTTAGTAGAATCAGGAGATGGGTTCCAGTGGGTTTTTTAAAGATAGGGGCGGAAAAAATGTTAGCGTTCACGACTAAAGCGTCAGATAAGGGTAAAATTTGCCAAAGAAGACGGGATTAATCTTCATCTAAGACTAATTCATCTTCGTCGTCATCATAACCGATATCATCGACATCCATGAGTTCAGATAGTTCCACATCTTCTTCGAGAGTGAGATCTGGTTCGGCGATTTTATCCCGGGGAATCATGCGATTATTTTTTTCTAACCACTCGACAATGGAAGCGTCTTTTTTTAGGGGAATAACCGCGGCCGGTTCGTAGCGGGGTTCTTGACGAATAGAAGGATTAAGCATAATTACTCGACGATTAGCAGCAATCATTTCGAGTTTACCATGTCTTTTAAGGCTCTGATAATCTCTTGATTGGCCGCGGGGAAAGTGTAATTATCTAGTTCCTCGATAGTTACCCAGCGGATTTCTTCACATTCGATCGCTCTTGCTTGGCCACTGAGATAACGACAGTTATATACTTGTAGATTAACCCGAAAATGACTATAGGTGTGATCGATGGTGATTAAATGACTATCCACTGCGATTTCAATACCAATTTCTTCTAATACCTCCCGTTTAATACATTCCTGTACCGTTTCATTGCCTTCGATTTTGCCACCGGGGAATTCCCAAAAACCGCCCAGGAGTCCCTTGGCTAGACGGCGATCGATTAAAATTAAATCTCGATCATCTCTAATTACGGCCACACCGATTTGTTTACAGGGTAAAGAGTCTGTTTCTGGAATCATAGCGGTTATTAGCGAAAAAATCGGAAAAAATAGTTAAAAACTGACTGCGGAAAATTGAGTCAAAAGATGATATAATCGAGAATTGTACGATTAACGATTAACAATGACAGTCAGTTCCGAATCAAAGTTTATTTTAAAAGTATTGTGGTTAGATCAGAACGTAGCGATCGCTGTGGATCAGGTGGTCGGCAAAGGAACTAGCCCCCTCACCGCTTATTTTTTCTGGCCGCGCAATGATGCTTGGCAACAACTGCAAGAGGAGTTAGAAGCAAAACACTGGATTGATGAGTCCGATCGCGTTGATGTTCTCAACAAAGCCACAGAAGTAATTAATTTTTGGCAAGAGTTACGCAATCAAGGCCGACAAATCCCCATGGCCGATGCACAGTTAAAATTCCCCGAAGTTGTGTTTAGTGGTAGCAATTAATTTATAAGCTGTTCGTAATTTAAATTGCTTGTTGAGACGAGGCAAGAGGCAAGAGTCAAAAGGCAACAGTCAAGGGATTGGGGAAGGTTCGGCTAATCTAAGAATAAGCGTTTTAAATGCGTCTTAGCTTAGCAGTTATCTTAATGGAGGGCTACAAAATCTCCAGTTTTAGGCAACGGGAAACAGGAAACTTTTTCAGTGATCACCGAGCAGTAGGAGAACAGCAACTTCTCAATAAGTACCTAAGCAAAATTAATTACACATATCTAAACACCTCTTGCCTCTTGCCTCTTGCCTCTTGCCTATCTTCACTAGGAAATTAATTTTGCACGACTACTTAACAGTATTCACTGAAACCTCAAATCTGATAACTGATAACTGATAACTGATAACTGATAACTGAAAAAGAATCGGGTAGGTTTATATAAACCCGCCCGATTTTGCTTTAATTTAATTTGATTTGGTTTGGTTTAAACCGATACTAAACCGCCAGCGGCCTGGTATCTAGCGCGAGCTTTGCGCCATGATTGTTGCGCTTGGATAGTTTTGCGACGGTCATCCCCTTTACTGACTTCATCGAGACGGGTTTGGGCCCGTTCGTATTCGGCGCGAGCTTTTTCTTTATCGATTTTTGAGCCTAATTCCGCCCCATTAACGAGGACTTTGATCTCATTATTTTCGACTTCAGCAAAACCGCCCAAAACCGCGATATTTTCCCAGTCTTTCCCCGGTCGAATTCGCATTACGCCAATATTCAGGGCAGTTAATAAAGGAGCGTGACCGCGAAGAATACCTAATTGTCCCGTGGAACTGGGTAGGATTACTTCTTCAGCCACGTTATCCCAGACAATGCGATCGGGTGTAATAACCCGTACTGTAATGCTCATTGGTGATAATAACGATAATTTTGGCAGATTTCTGGGTTAAGTAACCGCGTTTAGCGGTTACTACTGACTTTTAATTAGCCTTTTTTGAGTTTTTCGCCTTTAGCGATCGCTTCATCGATATTGCCGACCATATAGAACGCTTGTTCGGGTAAGCGATCGAGTTCACCTTTGAGGATCATCTGGAAGCCTTTGATCGTATCAGCGAGGGTAACGTATTTACCCGGGGAACCGGTGAAAACTTCGGCCACGAAGAAAGGTTGCGAGAGGAAACGCTCAATTTTGCGAGCGCGGTCAACGGTGAGACGATCTTCTTCCGACAATTCGTCTAAACCGAGAATAGCGATGATGTCCTGTAACTCTTTATAGCGTTGCAGGGTAGATTGGACGGCGCGAGCGGTGCCGTAGTGTTCATCACCGACGATATCAGCTTGGAGCATGGTGCTGGTGGAACCGAGGGGATCTACCGCCGGATAGATACCTTTGGAAGCCAGACCACGGGATAGTACGGTTGTTCCGTCCAAGTGAGCGAAGGTAGTGGCGGGAGCGGGGTCAGTCAAGTCATCCGCCGGTACATAGACCGCTTGGATGGAAGTGATCGATCCTTCTTTGGTGGAGGTAATCCGCTCTTGCAGGTCGCCTACATCAGTGCCGAGGGTGGGTTGGTATCCTACCGCAGAAGGCATCCGACCGAGGAGCGCCGATACTTCCGAACCAGCTTGCACGAAACGGAAGATATTATCAATAAATAAGAGTACGTCTTGCTTGCTGACATCGCGGAAATATTCGGCCATGGTCAAAGCAGAGAGACCGACGCGCATTCTCGCTCCGGGGGGTTCGTTCATCTGACCGTAAACGAGGGCAATTTTCGAGTCTTCGGGGTTATCAGCGTTGATTACCTTCGATTCGATCATCTCGTTGTAGAGGTCGTTTCCTTCGCGGGTTCTTTCACCCACACCGCCAAAAACCGAGACACCCCCGTGTTGAATGGCGATATTGTTGATTAATTCCATCATAATGACGGTTTTGCCCACACCAGCACCCCCAAAGAGGCCGATTTTGCCCCCTTGACGGTAGGGGGTGAGCAGGTCAATCACCTTGATACCGGTTTCAAAAACCGTCGGTGTTACTTCAAGATCGACTAATTTGGGAGCGGGACGGTGAATAGGAGAGGTTTCGGTGACGTTAACCGGTCCTTTTTCGTCCACGGGTTCACCAAGAACGTTAAAAATCCGACCGAGGGTGCATTTACCCACGGGAACGCTAATCGCTGCGCCGGTATCGACGATATCCATACCGCGCACTAAACCATCGGTGGTACTCATGGCAACGGCCCGCACTTGGTTGTCACCGAGTAACTGTTGTACTTCACAAGTAACCGATAGATTTTGACCGGCGGAGTTAGTTCCTTTTACGGTTAAGGCATTATAAATACGGGGCAGTTTGCCACTGGGAAATTCGGCATCGATGACAGGACCGATGATCTGGACGATTTTACCAACGTTAGTTTCTGTTGTCGCTACCATTGTTTATGTCTACTCTGGGTTTTAGCTGATAACTCCCACAAGGGGAAAGTCTTAATTTTTTGTAAAATTAGCCAATACACAGCTTATCACGCTAGGGGATCAGATCAGTTATCAGTTATCAGTTACCAGTTACCAGTGATCAGATTTGAGTTTTCCGTGGACAGTCTGAGCGGTGATTGGTATTAAATGGCAATTTTCTGCTTACTGGTTACTGACCACTGATAAAAAGTAAGGCAGGCTAAGGCCTGCCTTAAAACAAAGCGAGGTTGATCAACTTTGAAGATGCCTACGCGGATGCAGTGCATGGAATTGGTCTATTACCATATATTGTCGATTATAGCAAGGGTTTTGCTGGTTGTATAGATTCAAATAACAAATAATTGCAAGCTTTACCATAGATGTTAATCTATACATTGAGCCGCAAGGACTATCTCTCGTCAAACTGGGTTTCAACCTGAACCTCAGTTCGGGATTAGTCAAAATTCTGAATGTTCTCCTAGCTGATAAACCCTATTCTTTCGTGGAACTGATGGCAAAATCTCTTTAACCGTAACTAACCTTGATTCGGTAAAGATTTTCCTCCTCTCGATCGCCTCGGAGAATTGTGCTGTAAGATATCTTCAGTTTGAATTGTTTATCCTCGCAATCGTAGATGAGAATAAATTTCGGTAGCTTTTGCGGCAATAGATCAATAATCTCAGGAAATTAACGGTTAATTATATGAATTCTGCTAAAATTATCGCCATTATCACGGGAGCAATTTCGATTTTAATCGCCGTTGCCTATTTAATCCTAGTCCAGATTCTTGACTTTCGTAGCGAGATGATTCCCGCTCCCCTAGAAGTTATTTTTCCCGGATGATAAAAATCGGGGTTGAAAATTTTTCAACCCCGAAAAAAGCAATTTTTGAGCGGATTAACCCACTGGTTGTAATACTAAATCCGGTTATTAAAAACTGATTATTTATTATCGCTTTTAAAGTGGAGGGTTGCATCAAAAGAGTTCCTCTGGCCTTATTGCCGGGGTCGTCTTTGCCAAGCAACAACTAATTTAATTTCCTCATAACTATAATTATCTCCCAGATTTTCTTTGAGAGTTTTCAGGGATTGATCGCCCAATTTTTTGATCACTAAACGAATATATTCCTGTTTATTTTTAGAGACTAACTGATTAATATCAATTTCGTAACCCGCTTCCAGCAATTTAGCTAAATGTTCATAGATGGTTGAGACTTTTAAGCTTCTTTTGCGAGCGATTTCTTCCGCATTCAACCCATCTTGATAGTATTGGAGAGTGAGGAATTGAGTAGAGGGAAGACTATCCTGACAAAAATCATTAATTGCCGCTATAAATATATCCCCATACTGTTGTACTTTACTGTGTACTACTCCAGAAATTTGACGAAACTGCCCCAAATTCCGTGGTTTCGATTGGGCCATCAAACGCAGACTAGAATCATGGAAAATAACGTAGGGAGGAACCCCTTGACTATCGGCAATTTTTTTCCGCAGTTGCCGCAAGCGCTCGAATAATAAATCACTTTCCACCATATTGGGATTGTCGTCTCCCAAGATTTGACCGTTAGCTTTTTGGGGGACGGCAATAAACACGGAACGTTGTTTCCGCATCACTTCCCAACTGTGTTGATTAAGTTTCAAGATTCTAAAATCGTCTTCAGTTTCTACTAATATATTTTGCTGGACAAGGGAACGACTTAAACGTTTCCACTCCTCCATAGTTTTATCTTTACCGATGCCATAAGTAGATAATAAATGATGTTGATATTGGGTGATTCTTTCACCTTTTCCTCCCCTGAGTACGTTGATTATGTGCATCATACCGAATTTCTGTCCCGTCCGCGCCACACAGGATAAAAATTTTTGTGCTTCGATCGTCCAATCCTGGTTATTTGTACCATTCCGACAGTTATCACAGTTACCACAGTTACCCGCAAAACTTTCTCCAAAGTAACCTAGGACGCTCGATCTTCTACATTCATTCCCTTCAGCATAATCTAACACCTGTCGCAATTGTTGACGAGCTTTCTGTTGTTCATTTTGCTCGGTTTTTTGGTTAATAAAATACTCAATTTTTCTGGCATCTGCAAAGCTAAAAAAGAGGGTACATTTAGCTGGTTCTCCGTCCCTACCCGCACGGCCTGACTCTTGATAATATCCCTCTAAATTGCGGGGTAAATCGTAATGAATGACAAAGCGTACATCCGGTTTATTAATCCCCATACCGAAGGCAATTGTTGCCACCATAATCTGCACATCATCCCGAATAAAACGGGTTTGATTGTTACTTCTTTCCCGATCCTCCATACCCGCGTGATAGGGTAGGGCATTAATACCATCTTTTTGCAACTGTTCAGCAACTTTATCGACGGTTTTGCGGCTGATACAGTAAACTATTCCTGCTCCTTTTTGTCCTTTAATATATTGATACAATTGCTGATAAGATTTACTGGTTTTAGGTTGAACTTCATAATAAAGATTAGGACGATTAAAACTAGCAATATGAATGGAAGTATCTCGCAATCCTAATTGTTGGATAATATCTTCTCTAACCTGTTGGGTAGCGGTGGCAGTTAAAGCCAAAATTGGCACGGAGGGAAAGCGTTGACGAACTTGTTTAATTTGTCGATATTCAGGGCGGAAATCATGACCCCAATCGGAGACACAGTGAGCTTCATCCACTGCTAAACAGGCTAAACCGAGGTAATTATCAATAACAGCTAAAAAGTCTAAAAAACTAGGCGATAATAATCTTTCTGGGGCGACATATAACAGTTTAATTTTTCCTTGCAGGATTAAAGATTCTCTTTCTCTGACTTGTTTAGCGTTTAAAGTGCTATTGAGAAATGTTGCCCCGATGCCATTATCAGCTAAAGCAGTTACTTGATCCTGCATTAAAGCAATTAGGGGAGAAACCACCACCGTCACCCCTTTTTTGATTAAAGCGGGTAGCTGAAAACAGAGAGATTTACCGCCTCCAGTGGGCATAATTACTAATAAATCCTGATTGTTTAAAGCAGCCTCAATTATTTGGCGTTGATTCGGTCGAAATTGATCGTAGCCAAAGTGATATTTTAAGGCTTTTTCTAAAGAGTCAATTGCAGCCATTGAGCAAGGGGAAAAATATTTTTATAGTAGTTATTTTAAGGTTAGGGATTTAAGTGATCATTGATCAGTGATCAGTAATCAGTAAAAAGAAAGCTGATAGCCAAAACAACTGACCTTAAGATTGTCTCACCTGATCGGGAACACCAACAAAGGAGAGATTGGCTAATTTTTTCAGATTTTGACAGCGCAATAACTCGTTAAAATTGAGACTCGATCGCCCCTCAATTTCAGCTATAGTCTCAATAGCCGATAATAAACCCTTAGCGGCCTCGGTTTCCGTGTAACCGCGTCTAACAGCCACTTTTAGGGCCGCTTCATCCGCGTCTAATTCCCGTTGGGGGCTGCGTTTTTCTCGCCAAATCCGGTTAATTGCCAAGGCAGTTAAACCCCCCGCTACTGCCATACCGACGGCATCGGTTTGCAGGGTTTCCACGGTTAAACCGATCATACCAGCCAGAGCAATTAATCGATCGAGATCGGGTTTAAACCATTTTACTGCCGTTAAAACAGAGACGGCCCTTAACAAGACTAGATCCCGTTGGGGTCTTGATAATTGCCGCCAGAGGTCAAAATTAATTTGAATCGGTCTGACTCCTCTTTGCCAGGGCAGGGGAAAATTAGTTTCGATTACCTTGGTGCTTTCGGGTTTGCTGACAATGCGCGTCATCATCCGTCCCGAAGCAGGCATGAGGTCTAGTAAGTGACTAATCTCGTTGTCTTGGTTCATCGATCGCCGGCCAATAGTCTTCGATCATTGAGTATAATCGCTTTCTGAGCTAATATCTCTTTTCCGACAATTTTCTCAAAGTTGAGTTTTGTTAAGATAGAAAAAACGCTGGGGTTTGCCGACGCAAGGGACAAGGGGAGCAAAAATCGCTTCTCCTACTCTGCTATACCTTTTCAACAGGATTTAAGCTAAGACGCATTTAAAGCACTTATTCTTAAGATTAGCCGAATCTCCCCCAATCCCTTTACTGTTGCCTCTTGCCTCTTGCCTCTTGCCTCGTCTCAACAAGCAATTTAAATGCCACGATTAATTATAAGCTAACTAGGGTTAGCTGAATAAATATAAAAACCTTGTTGGGTAAGACTTTTAGACTTTTTGTCAATCAAAAAGTACCAGATATGGGAGTGGTCGGGGGGAAAATCCCTGGACTTTTTCCCTGAAAATTAGGTAATTTACCCGAT
>NZ_SFBZ01000152.1:0-2566 GCF_007095495.1 Microcystis sp. M_QC_C_20170808_M9Col
AAGTTCTTGTTGTTGCTCTGGAGTCATTTTTGTCTTTTCCCTACTCTTTTCTCTATCCCATACCCAATTGATGCTTTTGTCAAGTAGTTTATTTGTTCTTCAGCTTTGACTTGCTCCCTAGTTTTTCCCCTGGCTGGGACATTTATCTAATTATAACAGCTATGAGTCAGTAGTAGTAGTAGTAGCTATCGCTAACGCACCAAATAAATTAATGATAGATAGGTGCGTTACGACGGATGGTTAGATTCAAGTTTAAGCAGAGATTGTCGCCGTCTAACGCGCCCTAAATTCTGCCAAACGCAGATAGGAAAAACTCAGGCGATTGCTTTAACTCCAGCGTTCAATTTCTCTAGCAGCGGCGGGACTTAATTCGCTCATTGTTTTTGACACTAAGCAAGACAATTTAAGGCATTTTTTAACTATAGCAGTTCTAGATGTTGGGGTTGGGGGTTTAGTTTTGGGGTATTAGTTGAAATTTCTCCATTTCCCTATCCTCGTCAATTGTGGATCAAAGCAGCTTGACATCCATATCTTGATGAAGTTATCAAAGTTACTCTGGTTTGAGACTATCTAAAATTAATTGTATATAGCGTTTTTCAGTCTGCTGAGGTACAAAAGTTATGGGTTTTAGGCAAAAGGCAAGAGGCAGAAGGCAAAAGGGAAGAAAAATAGGTGTACCTCACTAGCTTAGGAAACGCTATAGTATCAGTTAACGATGTTTAAAAGCTTCGATCGCCGCCGGCAAAGTATAGTAAATCCTCTCCTCGCTAATTTTATCTAACAAGCGGGAACGTTGCAATTCTAAGTACAGATCGTGTTTAACCCTAGCGAGGGCGAAAACTATACCCTGTCTTGATAATTCTGCTGCCAATTCCTCAAGAATCTCCACTGCTGTACTATCCAATTCCCCAAGGGCCTCCGTATTCAAGACAAACCATTCTACCGGTTTCGTCTCCCGGGCAATGGCACTGAGAGCGCGACGTTTAAAGTCGGCCGCATTAGCAAAAAATAAGGGGGCATCGTAACGATAGATAACTAATCCCGGTATTGTTTGCGCTTCTGGCCAATCCTGGAGTGCGTGTAAACCCATCACCCCCGGAACCGTACCCAAGACCGCATCATCGGGCCGGGTAATGCGGGCCAATAAATCGATAACCGAGAGACCGATGGCGATAGCAACCCCGCTTAAAATCCCCGTGGTTAGCACCCCCACCATGGTCAGGACAGCGAGATTAAACTCACTATTGCGAAAGCTTTTTAGTCGTTTAGCGCCGGCAATATCCACCAGTTTACAGGCCGCATAAATCACCAGCGCACCCAAGGCAGCCTTGGGAAAGAGTGCCAGTATCGGACCGAGGAAGAAAATGACCGCCACCACCACCCCTGCCACCACCAGGGAGTAAAGCTGACTTTTACTACCCACGGAATCGCCCACCGCGGTGCGACTGGCGCTGCTGCTGATGGGAAATCCCTGACAAAAACCCGCCGCCAGATTCCCCAGTCCCAGGGCTAAAAATTCTTGATTGGCATCGATTTCTTGGTTATGGCGTGCGGCGAAGGCTCTAGCGGTCAAGACGTTATCGGAATAGCCCACCAGGGCAATGCCGACGGCCGCGGTTACTAGGGGTAGTAATTGGGAAAAATCTAGGGTTGGTAAGCCAAAATTGGGCAAAGTCTTGCTAATTTTCCCCACTACTGCCACCCCCTCTTGATCGAGATGGAGGGTGGCGACGGCGAGGGTTCCCAGTAAAACCGCCAGCAAGGGCCCCGGTGCTTTGGGAAAATATTTTTGGATGACAAATAGAAATAGTAGCAGCAATAGAGCTAGGCTAAGGGTTGGCCAGTGCCATTGGTTTATTCCCCTAAAAAAAGCTAAAATTTCTTTAAAAACCGTATTTTCACGGATTGACAAACCACTAATTTTACCCAGTTGTCCTGCAATCATGATCACTGCCACTCCCGCCATATAACCGATTAGGATCGGTTTGGAGAGTAAATTAGCTAGAAATCCCAAGCGGGCGATATAACCAACTAAACAGATTAAACCGACCATTAGGGCTAAAAAAGCCGCTAAACTGCCGTAATTTTCTCCTTGAAGGCTTACCATAGGTGCGATCGCTGCCGCCGTCATCACTGCCGTGGTCGATTCTGGTCCGAGGGATAGTTGCGATGAGGAGCCGAAAAGGGCGTAAACTAGGGCGGCTGGCACGAGAGTCCACAATCCCACCACCGGCTCGACCCCGGCCAGGTCGCCGTAAGCCATACACTGGGGAATAGCGTAGGCCGCCACGGTGACACCGGCGAGTATATCTCGGCCCAGCCACTGCCATTGATAGGAGCGCAGGTTTTTTAGCCCCGGTAAATCAGGAAAATCGACTCGTCGGGAGTTTTTACTCATATTTTTTCTCTTAACGGCGACTTAACCTAATTTTAACGGAAGAATTAGCTAGGGTTTGCTGAAAAAGTCATTGAAAAGTACAGGTCTCTTAATCAATGATTTCACTTAGCTACAAGCATAAGCTTTAGTTGTTGATTAATTTTTAAGTCATAACTTATCCTAATCATT
>NZ_SFBZ01000153.1:0-19960 GCF_007095495.1 Microcystis sp. M_QC_C_20170808_M9Col
AACAGGTTAATACCAAAAGATAGACAATCGAGTTAAGATTTGATATAATAGCCAAAAACCAGAGTATTTTACTTATGATACTTGACAAATTTTTGAACCTAGAAGGAACCTCTATTCAAGGCTATCGACACCTAGAAAATATCGGTATAGTTTGACCAGTCGAATCGAAAAATAAAAAAGCAACCTGTCCTCGTTGTGGCTTAGAAAGCGATAAACTCCACCAAAATCATCGACATTTAGTCAAAGATTTACCAATCTCAGGACAACCAGTGTACCTACAAGTTAATCGTCGTCAATTTAAGTGCAATAATTGTCGAAAACCCTTCAGCGAAGAGTTAGATTTTGTCGTCAGTAAACGAACCTATACGAAAAGACTAGCCGAGAATATACTCGAACAATTGGTTCTTCGGTTTGTGTTATGCAATGGACGGGAGTTATAAGGGGTAAAACCCTTATATAGAAAGACATTGCTTCGATTTTTGCCAATTGTTTTCAATCTAGAACGAGCTAATCAATTAAGTCTCTTGCCCGATAAGGATTTAGCCGATTTCTGCCCCCTGATCGAACCATACCAAGTAACGAAGAACCGAACAATTAAAAGAAGGAGATATTTTAAATGTTAGCCGAAGAAATGACGTAATGGAAGAAGAGATTCAAAGAATGCTAGAGGACATCGCCGAAGAAATTACAGAGCCAGATTTATCGAAATTAAAAAGACTAGGAATTGATGAAATCGCTCTAGTCAAAGGACAAAAAAATTACGGCTCTTCGGTAGATACTATACTGGAGACGGTTTGTGAATCTTACAAGTCTTATCCATCAAGAGTTTCAGAATCATAATCACCCCGTCTGCATAAGTCTGCATAATAAGTGCCGAAGAACCAACCATTATTACTTATTTCACAGATTTAGAACACTAGCGGAAATTAGATATTGGCAACGATCTCGCCGAAAGGAGCGAGAACCTGAACGGGTTGGGGTCGGATCGGCGCGCTCTCTACTGGTAAACGGGGAAACAACAGTTCGGCGGCCCGGTAGGCTTCCTCTAGATGGGGATAACCGGAGAGAATAAACGTCTCGATACCGAGATCTCGGTATTCGAGCAGACGGCGCGCTACCGTATCCGCATCCCCCACGAGAGCGGTTCCCGCTCCCCCGCGTACCAAACCCACCCCGGCCCAGAGATTTGGGCTAATTTCCAAGGCGCCGCGACTGCCGTTGTGCAATTGACTCATCCGCCGTTGCCCTTCCGAGTCCATGCGCGCGTAGGCGTTTTGGGCGGTGGCGATCGCTTCCTCGTCTACATAGCGGATCAATGTCTCCGCCGTCTCCCACGCTTCGCTGGCCGTTTCCCTGACGATAACGTGTAAACGAATGCCGAATCGGAGTGTCCGACCGCGGGCCTCGGCTAAACGGCGCACGGTGATGATTTTTTCGGCCACCGCGGACGGGGGTTCGCCCCAGGTCAGATAGACATCGACGTGTTTAGCGGCGATCTCGTGGGCGATGGGCGAGGAGCCACCGAACCAAAGGGGTGGGTGGGGCTTCTGTACGGGGGGAAACAGGACTTTTCCTCCCTCGATCCGCAGGTAATCGCCTTGAAAGTCCGTGTTCGGTTTCGATAATAGTTGTCGCCACACCGTTAGAAATTCATCGGTTAGACGGTAGCGATCATCATGGTTTAAATGTACGCCATCTCCCGCCAATTCCACTGGATCGCCTCCCGTGACGACGTTAATTAGTAAGCGCCCCTCGGAAAGGCGATCAAAAGTGGCCGCCATTCTCGCCGCCACCCCAGGAGAAACTAACCCCGGCCGCACCGCCACGAGAAAGCGCATCTGTCGCGTGTGCGTGACGAGGGTGGAAGCGACGATCCACGCGTCCTCGCAGGAACGCCCGGTCGGTAAAAGCGCACCCGTGTAGCCTAAATCGTCTACGGCACGCGCAATCTGCAACATATATGCGAAAGTAACGCTTCTCCCGCCGATCGCCGTTCCCAGATAACGTCCGTCGCCGTGGGTCGGGATAAACCAGAGTAATTGCATGGTCGGTATCCTTCGTGTAGAAATAATAACACATTAATTCTATCAAAATATTGTCTTTTAAAAAGTATCATCTGGACGAAAATTTTTGTTACCATTTGCTCGGAATTTGACGGGTATAAACGAGGATAAAGTATATCAAAAACTTTTATAGAACTTGAGCGTACCGATTAAATTTTTCCTCTGGAAAATAACCATTAGAGAGTTGGCTCGAAAAAGAAATCTGATGGAAATGGTAATCTAGTTCGAGTAAATTATAGACTAGCCGTAAAAAATAATCGTCCATCCAAAAATCTACGTCAAATAATGAGATACCGTATTGTCCATCTAACCTACGATTGAGGGTTTTTAATAGCCAAGACCATTGGGGTTTTAGGGTGGGATCGGTGTGGTTTCCAGAGGCAGGAGCGAAGAACTGAAATACCCGATCAGGACAAACCCATGTTACATCGTTTAACAACTTGATCGCTCTTGCGGAATCTGAATGAAACCAATGATTGGCGATTACCAAGTCGTGTAGGTAAGCGATAACAAGTTTGGGGTTTTCTTTGAGAAACCGCGATCGACAAACAATGCCTCTAAGGGAAGGAATTCTTAAACCGAAATTTTGCTCTAGGGGTAATTTTTTGGCTGAAACGTATTCTTGAAAAATAGAAGTAAAAGTATCACAACATACATAGGCATCTATTTGCTTTTTTCTAAAGCTCATACTTGCCGTATGTGGATCTTCATTAACCAAGTGACAATCTCGACTAATCTCCAGTCCGTACAGGTTAAAAAGAGTGATAATAAATCGATGCGCGTTGGAACCAAATAAGGTGGAAATACGCTTGCCTCTTAGTTCTGGGACGGTGGCGATTGGAGAGTCTTTAGGAAGTAGAATCCTCAGATCTTCACCGAAAATATTATAAGAGGCAATCCCGATTAGTTTAGAACCGAAACTGAGATTGTTAAAAAACATAGTACCATTGTTTAAAAGAGAAATATCGTCTAAAATACAAATATCTAAATCTCCTCTTTTCATTTGTTGATTCATTTGTTCACCACAAGCGAATTCAACGATCTGTAAGGTAAAATTTCGATCGATCTCGATATTTTTCTGAAAAATTAGTTGTTCGTTGGACTCTCGCTGTAGATCGAAAACATATTTAACTCCATAGCTGGCGATAAACTGTCCGATCGAATCCCGTTGAATTCCAACTCTGAGTATATTTTCCGTTGGCAAAGTATCGCTGGCAAAAATAAGATTCGGTTGCGGGGAAATTGCTAAATCATCCTGATCAAGGCGAAAACTTCTAACCAAACTTTCTCCTAATATTAATAGCTCGCTAAAATGAGGGACGTGCAGATAGACTCCATATTCGTTGACATCCTGTATAGGTATTATCGATGCTGGATAATTCAAGAGTGAATTAAATTGGCAAAAATCAGGCAGGATAGTTGATTTATGGCTTTTTTGCACAGAATCGAGAAGTTCTTGATAACTTTCAATGATTCGTACATCCCTTAGATAGTTTAAGACAACTTGATTTTTACAAAGCTCTTGATAAATTTCATCTAAAAGAACCAAGTCGGTTGGGTTTATATCTGAGATTTTAATCAATTTTTTGCCAGGAAATAGATCATTCTTACCGAAAGAAATCAGTTGGAAGCGGTGGGTAGTTAGTCTAGTACAATGATGTTTATCTTTATAAGCGGAGAAACTGTTGAGCAAAATATCAATGTTTTTGGGCGAGGATTCGGCCAATAAACCTTGAGCGGATAGGGAAATCTTTTGAATATTTCGACTTGGAAAGCAAAGCCGAAATCTTCGCCAGTAATGTTTTAACCAGACTTCTAAAATTAAAGGGGTAGCACCGAGAATTAAGTCTTCTCCGTCGGCACTTAAGGTCAGCTGAAACTCTCGTTGAAGGGTTTCCACGGTTTCTATCACCTGAAAGGTTTGAGAAATTAGCTTTCTACCCTGATTGGTTAGTTTGATCGAGCCAGGGGAGCGATTAACCAGCAATACTCCAAAATAATCCTCTAATTGCTTGACTTTTTTGCTAATTAATGATTGACTATAGCCCAATTGATAGGCCGCTTTAGAAAAGCTACCAGAATCATCGACCGTCTTGAGAATTTTCAGGTGATTGAGGGTAATGTCTTCCGAGGTAATTCGACTCATAATTCACCGAGAAATTAAAGGATAGGGGTGTGAGTATCGATCGATCACCTGTTGATGAAAATAGAGAGCATCTTCCCGGGTGGATTCAAACTTGAAGATAATCAGGTCAACTCCGATAGATTCGTAGTCTCTCAAGCGACGGATCACCGTCTGTGGATCGCCGACAAATCGAGCCGAGAGGCCAAGATTTGCCTCGATCGTTTGACCGATATCTAGTTTATTGTGGGCTACTGCATTGGGATCGATTTGTTGTTGGAAATAACGAATTTTTCGAGTGTCGGCAGCGCGATAAATCTTGTCTAGTCTGGACTCGGCTTCGACCCTGGTAGGGCGGACAATGGCGAAAGCGCTCATCGCTACTTGAATCTGCCGTTGATAGCGATCGCTCGCCCATCGTTTTACCTTCTCCACCAGCGCGGCCGTTTTTTCCACGTCATCCGCGTTAATAAAAAGATAATCCCCCAAACGAGCCGCTAGATCGATCGCTCGTTCCGATTCCCCCGCAATAAAAACGAGAGGAAGTGGTGTCGGTCGCTCGGCTAAAATGCCCTGGGTGATCGTGTAATATTTGCCCCGATAATTAAAATCGGCAGTCGTCCATAATCCCCGAATAATCTGAAGATATTCTTCTAATCTAGCGTAGCGATCGCCGTGGGAGAGCCAAACATCACCGTAGCTTTCCACTTCTAGTTGCCACCACCCCGCGATCCCGCTCAAACCGAACCGGCCTCCACCGGGTTGATTCTGGAGAGCGGCACTTAGCTTGGCCACCACTGCGGGCAATTTAAACCCCGGTTGTACGGCCGTGACGATTTTAATCTCTTGGGTCGCTAAACTCACCGCGCCAGCCGTGAGCCAAGCGTCAGTTACGCCATGATCCGGCCCGTGTACCGCATTGAGATAGTGTTCGGGAATGTAGTAGAAATCATAGCCCACTCGATCGGCTTGAACGGCCAACTCGACCAGATCGGAAATCGACCAATTTCTCTCCGGGTTAATCACTCGCAACCATCCACCACAAACGGGTGCCCAAATTCCAAACTGAAGCGGCATAGGTGTTTTCCAATACCCACGAGGGAGACGTGTTTTTTAGGAGCCATCACTCTATCATGTTCCTTCCCCAGAAGCGTTATTTTTCCTTATACCGAAATTCCTCTTGTCTATCACGATTTGGAATATCAGGTATTGAGGTTCGATTGGAGTACCCCTGGAAGACGCACCGTATTCCAAAATGGCATAGAAAAAGTCAATCGGGGTGTATCAAACTACGACGTCATCCTTGAGTAGTGATTACACTGAAAGGCAATCAACTATATTTCGGTCGAATTACAGTAGTTCTCGGCTCCAGGCTTGAGAGAGAGCGAGTTTTGACCCCGATATAGGTAACTCGAATCTTGCTAGAAACAGCATTCTAAAGACTTGAGTTAGGGTGCTTGGCGATCGCCAAAAACGGGATCGCTCCTCCAGACGAACACGAAAGAGATCGTCCGAAATGACCGTGTACACTGGATTCTTGCGAACGGTGAAGCGGTCGAACCAATAGTTTCCATCACGGAGTAACCGAATCATGGTAGATATTAAGTTCGCTTACTGGGTTCCCAATGTTAGTGGCGGGTTAGTGGTGAGTAAAATCCCGCAAAACACCGATTGGACCTACGATTACAACGCTTGGCTGGCACAGACTGCCGAAGAAGTCGGGTTCGAGTACGCGTTAGCCCAAGCCCGATTCATCGCCAGCTACGGCGCGGAGTATCAACTAGAGGCCTTTGCCACCGTCGCCGCCCTAGCCCCCGTAACCAAGAAAATCACCCTAATCGCCGCCGTCCATCCCGGTTTATGGCATCCCGGGGTCGTCGCCAAAATCGGCTCGACGATCGATTTCATTTCCAAAGGTCGTTTCGCCCTCAACATCGTCAGTGGCTGGTTCAAGGGTGAATTCACCATCTATGGTGAACCTTGGCTCGATCACGATGAACGCTATCGACGCTCCGAGGAATTCATTCGCATCCTCAAGGGACTGTGGACAGAAGACGAATTCCACTTCAAAGGGGATTTTTATCGCATCAATGGCGGTTGGGTCAAACCCCGCCCCGTTAATAATCATCCCCATCCCGAAATCTTTCAGGGAGGTAACTCCAAAGCCGCCCGACAGATGGCCGGTCGGGTATCGGACTGGTATTTCATGAACGGCAACTCGATCGAGGGAGTCCGCGAACAGATCGAGGAAGTTTCCGCCCTTGCCCGTCAAGCCGGCCGTAGTATCAAGTTCGGTCTCAACGCCTTTATCCTTGTCCGTGATACCGAAAAAGAAGCCCACGAGGTACTGCGGGAGATTATCGCCAAAGCCGACAAAGAGGCCGTGCAAGGATTTGGCGAAGCAGTCAAACAAGCGGGTTCCGCCACCAGTGAAAAAGTGGGAATGTGGGCCAACTCGAACTTTGAAGATCTAGTACAGTACAACGATGGATTCCGTACCGGACTGATCGGCACAAAAGAACAGGTAGCGGAAAAAATCCAGCAGTTTCACGCCGTGGGGGTCGATTTGATTCTCGGTGGTTTCCTGCACTATACGGACGATTTACCCGCCTTCGGTCGCGAGGTGATCCCGCTCGTGCGGCAACTGGAATCCCGTCGTTCCCCCAGAGAAGAGTTCGCCCTGGTTTAAGCGAAAGAAAGAAATACACAAGGAGAAAATCGTAATGGAAGGGATTAGTCTCGCTCAGGCGGCTCCCCTTGGACCGATCGAGGGAATTGTCACCCTGATCGCGTTAGGTCTGGCTATGTTGATTGTTTCCTACTACACTAAGTGGAAACTGGTAAAAAACACCCACGATTTTGTGATTGCCGGTCGCAAGCTGGGTTTAGGATTCGGGATTGCCGGCTTGCTTTCCGTCTGGACTTGGGTGATCGGGATTTTACTGCCGATCGGGGTCACCTTTAAGTACGGATTATCGGGCTTATTTTGGTTTACCGTCCCCAATGGTGCGGCGGTCATTGCCGTGATTCCCTTTGCCAAAAAGTTACGGCGATTGATGCCCCACGGTTATACCATCAGCGAGTTTATCTCCGCTCGTTACGCGGGAGCAAAATTGGCTCGCGTGGTCGTAGTCGCTGGTATCCTCTTCGGGGCGATCCAAATTGTCACAGTGAATCTCAAGGGAGCATCCCTGATGGTGGCCACGATCTTCGGTCTTCCGGAGGGGGTAGTCGCAACCATCTCCTCGATCGTCATTCTCCTGTACATCAGTTTAGGGGGACTCTGGGCATCCATGGCTACTTCTACCTTGATGTGTTTGCTGATTATGGTTCCCTCTGTCCTGGTCACCACGGCGGTCTTAGGCCAGGTGGGAGGGGCGGAAGCCGTGTGGCAGACCGTACAGAGTCAGGGCGGCGAACTTCTTTCGGTGACGCGACCGGATGCCTTCCAGAATTTCGGCTTAACCTTCGCCCTCGCGCTGATTACCGCCACGATCGCCGGACAGGAATTCTGGCAGGTGGCTTGGGGGATCAAAGAACGGGAATTAGGCAAAACCTTTTTCTGGGGTGGGGGACTCTACTATGTGGTCGCCCTCTGTCTAGGGGTAGTAGGGCTGGTGGGCATCGCGCTCAAGGTGGATCTGTCCCGGGATCTTGGCGGTGATCCCGCCGCATTGGGTCCTTTTTTGGTTTCCCATTTAGGTTTGCCCGATTGGGTGATCTACCTGTTCGTGATCATTGTGCTGTCGGCCTGCTATTCCACCTGTGACGGCACATTGGCGGCGGTTAGTTCGGTTTCTGCGGTGGATGTGATCAAGCCCCTGTTCCCCGCTATTTCCGATCGCTCCCTCTTCGCTTGGACGCGGTTTTCGATGGTCTTAGCGGCGGGAATTTCGGTGGCGGTGGTGCTATCGGGAATCGATCTGGTGACGCTGGTACTGGGGACTTCCATCATCCGCGCCGCCGTTCTCGTGCCTCTGGTACTGTCGATCATCTGGTCGCGAATGAATGCCACGGCCTTTACCGCCGGGACGATCATCGGTCTGATTGCCGGGGTTTTCGCCCTCGCCAAGTTCGGCGAGGAGATCGGTACCTATACGGTAGTCGCAGTCAGCACGATCGTCCCAATTGTGATTGCCTTGACCAATTCCCGACGCTTCGATTACACCCAACTACGTCAGGCACAGGATCTATCCGAGATACCGGACACTTCTTCTGTCGCGCTGCGATAAGTTTTCACAGAATCACGATCATGAATAGTCTCTTGCAGATGATACCGCCCTCCTTGCGGACTTGGGCGAAGCGGCTCGGCTATTTCCTGGGCGGCACGATGCTCACGGTTTTCTATGCCGGAGCGGTTCCCGCCCAAAGTCTCCCTAGTCGTCCCCTAACTCAAAATCCCTATTCCCCGACCACCATTATCGCCGGTGTTATTGCCGCTATCATCACGATTTTCTTTCTGCGGGGAATGTATCTCGTGTTGACCTACGCTTCGGCAACCTATGGACTCGAAGAGGAGGAAGAAGAGGGGAATCTAGAAGGGAGCCAGGAAAACAATGCCTTACTCTATGGAGCCTTCGGTTGGATTATCGGTTCGGCTCTGATCATTACTTCCTACGGATTCGGCTGGAGGTTCTTGTATATCGGCCCGATCGTCTGTTTGCTCGGCCCTCTCGTTCCCATTTTCGCCATGAACCGCGATATCCAGAAATACCGGCAAGTTTTGGCCCGTAGGGCGAGATATCACTCCTCGCGCTCTCTGTATTAAAAGCTAGGCCACTCTATCTCACAGTCTAGGAGTAGTAACCATGACCACGTTAGTAAATGTTGAAACGGAACCGACCGCCCATCTGATTCAAGACGATCGAGAAGCGATCGCTGTGGCCAAAGAACTGGCCGCAGAATTTCTCCACGAGGATTCCCTCCGCGATCGCGAACGCCGTCTACCGGTGGAGGAGGTAAAAAAATTCTCGCGCAGCGGGCTATGGGGGATCATCGTTCCCAAGGAATACGGGGGTGCGGGCGTATCCTACGCCACCCTAGCGCAAGTGATCGCCATTATTGCCGAGGCGGATTCTAGTTTGGGACAGATTCCCCAGAATCACCTCTATATGGTGGAAGCGATCCGGCTCGACGGTACGGAGGAACAGAAGCGATTTTTCTTTGACTTGGTACTGCAAGGCAAACGGTTTGGGAACGCCTTCTCGGAGATCGGCACCAAGTCAGTGACGGACGTGCAAACCAAATTAACTCGATCGGGCGATGGCTACGTTCTCAACGGACGCAAGTATTACTCCGCCGGCGCCCTGCTGGCCGATTGGATTCCCACGATCGCCGCCGATGAGAACGGCAATACGATCGTCGCCTTTGTGGAACGGGACGCGGAAGGCTTGACTCTGCTCGATGATTGGACGAGTTTCGGTCAACGCACCACCGCGAGCGGCACGACGATTCTCGAAAATGTCCTGGTGAAACCGGAACACGTCATCCCTCACTATCTAGCTTTTGAACGGGCGACCCCGATGGGTGCGGTGGCACAGATTATCCAAGCGGCGGTAGACGTGGGCATCGCCAAGGCCGCCCTGCGCGATACCCTGTATTTCGTCCGCAACCATACCCGTCCCTGGGTGGATAGTAACCAGGAGAAGGGTTTTGAAGATCCCCTGACTCTCTACAATCTGGGCAACGTGATCCTACAGATCCACGCCGCGGAAGCCCTACTACGGCGGGCCGGGGAATTTATCGACGCGGCCTATGAATCCGGGTTAGAGGAGGCGAAAGTAGTGGAATCGTCGATCGCCGTCGCCGAGGCCAAAGCGATCGCCACGGAAGCCGCCCTACTGGCCACCAATAAACTCTTTGAACTGGCCGGCACGAAGTCCACCCTAGAGGAATTTAACTACGATCGCCACTGGCGCAACGCCCGCGCCCACACCCTCCACGATCCGGTGCGCTGGAAATACTATGCGATCGGCAATTACTTCCTCAACGGTGCCAACCCGCCCCGCCATCCTTGGCTATAAGTCTGCGGGAGGAAGGGGAGCGCCCTCCCTCTCCTCCTGATTTCTACCTTCGATCGGTCACACTACTGTAGAGGAAATATGAGTGTTGCCCATCCGCTCCAGAAACGGAATATCTGGAAAAATCAACCCTTTAAGGGACTCTTGTTCATCGGCATTATCGCTGTGGTCAGTCTGGTTTTTGAACTGATCTTCACGGGCCTATTCGCTCTAGATGTAAACGAAAAATTAGTTTATATCACCCTCTGTTTTGTCTGGTGGTGGCATCTGGGTTTTTCCCTAAATGGCTATCCGGGTTCTCGATTTTTTTCCCATCGCTTCGGACGGGGAACCGTTAATTTAGCGATCTTGCTGCTGTTGGTCTATCTGACTGGAGAAGCGTGGAAATTTATCTTCACCCCCGCCCGTCTCACCGATACCCCCGTAGGTTTGTGGGGACAAACCGCGATTGTTGCCGCCTGTGCCAGTCTGTTCTTTTTCGATAACACGATCGTGGCTTCGGAAGAACTCCAAGACCGACATCCCACCAGTGGATTTCTCAACATCTTTTTTGCCGTTTTTATGGTCGCTCCCGCCCTCACTTTTCTACCGCAGCTCTGGGGATTAAAACCGTTCTATATTCCTTGGTACTGGTATCCCCTCTCCACGGTATTCGGTAGTTTTTTCGATCGCTGGCCGCTCGCTCAACTGGGCCTAACCATGCCGCGTCTGGGCTTTCGACCTACCGGGGCGGTATTATTTCTCACCCTCCTGATGGCGTTTTTTCTCCGGCTGGCGGGGATGGATTTATTCACCACGGCGACCGGCCCGACCTTCGCCGCCATCTGGACAACGGTGGGTTTGGGTTTACTCTGGCAATTCAATCTCTGGCCCTTTCAAGGACTTGCCCAACCGGCCAAGGGAATCATTACATCGGTGATTAGTTTGGTCATCTCGCTGATTCTTTACGCCGCAACGGAAGTCCTCTTCGGTCGGGCCAATATCCGACCGGGACTGTACTGGTGGTTCGATATTCTCTGGGTGCAGGTGTTTCTCATGGCCCCGGGATTGTACGACGGGATCGGACTCTGGCAAAGTCGCGCTGAGATAACCGCTGATCGCCCTGCCGAAGCCGTATCTCGTTCCTGATCCGCGAGACCGTTATTACCCATTATTACCAATCTAGGAGATTTACGATGGCGAATATTCTCTCGATCGCTGGCAATCCCACCGCTCCTTCTAAAACCTACGGATTCGTTCAATACCTCAACGAACTCCTAGAAAAAGAGGGATTTCATACCGATACGATCGCCGTGCGGGACTTCTCGCCGGAAGACCTCATCTACGGACGCTACGATAGTCCGGCCCTAGAACCGATAAAAGCTCTACTAGCAGAGGCCGACGGGATTATCGTGGCCACCCCGATCTACAAGGCCGCCTACACCGGACTGCTGAAAGCTTTCTTGGATTTACTGCCGCAGGGGGCGTTCGCCAACAAAGTGGTACTGCCGATCGCCACTGGAGGCACGATCGCTCATCTACTGGCGATCGATTATGCCCTCAAGCCGGTTCTCTCGGAACTGAAGGCGCGTCACATTCTCGGCGGTATTTATGCGATCGATAAACAATTGCAATTCCAGGCCTCTGGCCAACTCCAACCCGATGAGGAGATCGGGCAAAGAACCCAAGAGGCGGTACGGGATTTCGTCGTTGCGGTGAACCTACATCGAGCGGCCACGAAGGAAAAAAACCCTACCCCCCTGCCCGTACATACATAAAAGTGTCAGCTTGTCAAGATTCCTCTGAACTATTTTTATGAGCGAGCCTACCCTATCGATTGCCTCTTCCTCTCGAATCATCACCTTGGCGCGACGGAACCCAGTCGAACCGAGGTTTGCCCTGGTCGATCGGGCCCTCGATGCCCTACGATCTGGGCAAGCCATCGTCGTCGTGGACGATGAAAAACGAGAGAACGAGGGGGATTTAATCTGCGCCGCCGAGTTTGCCACACCGACGATGATTAATTTCATGGCTACCCGGGCCCGGGGGTTGATCTGTCTGGCCATGACCGGCGATCGCCTAGACGAATTGCAATTACCGCCGATGGTGGAGAAAAATGGCGATCACCATCAAACCGCTTTCACCGTCAGTATCGATGCGGCGCCGCACCACGGGGTTACTACGGGGATATCGGCGAGCGATCGCTCCCGCACCATCCAAGTGGCGCTTTCCCCCACCACTACCCCCGATGATCTCAGCCGTCCGGGGCATATTTTCCCGCTCCGAGCGCGAGCGGGTGGGGTTTTCGAGCGGGCAGGACATACCGAGGCGGCGGTGGATCTGGCTCGTTTAGCTGGACTCTACCCCGCCGGAATCATCTGCGAGATCCAGAACCCCAACGGCTCGATGGCGCGTTTACCGGAGTTGATGAGCTACGCGGACGAGTACGGTCTACCGATTATCCGAATCACCGATCTGATCCGCTATCGCGAAGGGGTAGAATCCTCGGTATCGCGGGAAGCGATCGCCCGTCTGCCTACGGAATTCGGCGAATTTAATATCTACGCCTATCGCGACCTCCTCGATGGTTCGGAAGCGACGGCGATCATCAAAGGCGATCCGGACAAATTCGGAGAGCGGACGACTCTGGTCCGCATTCATTCCCAGTGTTTTACCGGGGATGTTCTCGGTTCCTCCCGTTGTGATTGTCGCCAACAACTGCATATCGCCCTGAAATCGATCGAAACCGCCGGACAAGGGGTTGTGGTCTATCTTCCACAGGAGGGACGAGGTGTCGGTCTGATCAATAAGCTCAAGGCCTACTCCCTACAGGATCTCGGCCTAGATACGGTAGATGCCAACAGGAGGCTAGGATTCGAGGCGGACGGGCGTACCTATCGGCTGGGAGCGCATATTCTCAAGGATTTGGGGGTAGCCGATATCCGTTTACTAACTAATAATCCCCAAAAAGTTCAGGGTCTCCGAGATTGGGGGATCAACATTGTCGAGCGAATCCCTCTCGTCATGCCTCCAAACTACCACAATCAACAGTATTTGCTGACAAAGCGGGAAAAACTAGGGCATCTGTTGCCGTTTAGCTAGGGTTGGCTGAATAAATCTAAAAACCTTGTTGGGTAAAACTTTTAGACCTTTTGGCCATCAAAAAGTAATGGATCCGGGAGTGATCGGGGGAAAAATTCAGGGACTTTTTCCCTGAAAATTAGGTAATTGACCCCCTCAAAATCGCTAAAACCCTACACCCCACACCCCACACCCTACACCCTGCCCCCAGGAAAAACTTTTTGCCGCAAACCCTAGCTAATCACTCCCCTTTTCTAGCGTAGGGGTCGGAAAAAGAGCAATGCCTGTTGGCAAAGCGGCGGAAGTTCTGCCCGTGTTCTCAAGATAGGACTCCTATTCCCCAGGCCTTAGGATTCTGCGGTTTTACCCTGGAATTCTGCTACAGCACCGGCTTGGGATAACGAGACTTTCTCAATTGCTGCCGGAGATATTGGAATCGATCGAGCGCGGTTCCGAGGATTCGTCTGGCCAAAAAACACCGACTATCTCTATTTTTTGGATGTGAGGATTTCGATGGTTTCTGTCTCTTGTAATTCGTTATGGCGACCTTCTCTCCTACTGGGAAGCGTTTTCTTTGCCGTACCCGCGTTCGCTCAAATCGACCCTTCGGGTTTACCGCTAACCGATATGTCGAAAAACCATCCCGATCCAGCGATGGCGCAACTCACTTCTGTTTCCCAACTTGCCGATGTTCCGCCGACGGGCTGGGCGTTCGAGGCACTGCGATCGTTAGTGGAACGCTATGGCTGTATTGTCGGCTATCCCGACCGCACCTATCGGGGCGACCGCGCCTTAACCCGTTGGGAATTTGCCGCCGGTTTGAATGCTTGTTTAAACTCGATCGAGCGATCGCTGCAAGCAGGGGTTTCGATCGCCCAACGAGATCTCGATACACTCAAGCGCCTTGCCCAGGAATTTCAGGCCGAGTTAGGGGCTTTAGGGGCGAGAGTGGATAACCTAGAAAACCGGGCTGCTTTCCTAGAAGACCATTCCTTTTCGACGACCACGAAACTACTGGGTGAGGCGATTTTCGTGGTCGCCAACGCCTTTCAAGGTGCGAGGGAGGGGAGCAATACCGTGTTTCAAGATCGCGTGCGTCTTCGGTTCGTCAGCAGTTTTACGGGCAAAGACCAGTTAAACGTAAGGTTAGATGCTGGTAATGCCCGACGATTTAATCTGGGGGATGGGACTCCGGAAGCTACTCAATCCTTTAACCTAGTTCCCTCTCTAGACAATAATGTCAATATCGGTTGGCTCGCCTATTATTTTCCCATTGGCGAGCGCATTTCCGCCTATATTGCAGCGGTCAATGGTGTCACCTACGATTTTATCCCGACGCTGAACCCCTATCTCGATAGCGGTACGGGCGGCGGAAAAGCACTAACCGTGTTTGCGTCCGCCAACCCCATTTACCAGATCGGTGGGGGTGCGGGAGGTGGCTTTAACTATCAACTGAGCGATCGCTGGATCGCCAGCTTGGGTTATCTGGCCGGGGATCATGCCGATCCCAATCCGGGTAGTGGTCTTTTTAATGGTCAATACGCTGCGATCGCCCAAATCGCTTGGCTCGATTCTCGAGCGGGTTTCGGGATCACCTACGTCCACGCCTACCAAAATCGGGGAGATTTATTTGACATCGGCAGTAGTTTTGGTATTGTCGGCACTAGGCAGGCTAATAATCCTTTTGGCACCCCATTGATCAGTGATTCCTTCGGTGCGTCGGGGTTCTTTACCATCACGCCGAACTTGGCGATTAATGGTTTCCTGGGCTATACCAACTCTAGAAATCTCCAAGGACCCGGAAATGCTGACATTTGGTACTATAGTCTAGGTTTCGCCTTTCCCGATGTGGGCAAAGATGGCAATCTGGGCGGTCTCGTGGTTGGCGTTCAGCCCTATCAAGCCAATAATCCCACGGATGCCAAGGATTTACCTATCCATGTCGAGGCTTTTTACAAATATCAAATTAATGACAATATCGCCATCACTCCTGGCTTATTTTGGCTGATCAACCCCGGTCAAAATAGTAATAATACCAGTGTTATTATCGGTACACTGAGAACCACATTTACCTTCTAGCAATCCACAAAATTTCCCCCTATACCTTCCTGTTTAGGGGGATTCGATATATCTAAGGAATCTCGATCATGTCAGTATCCCCTAGTCAGTCTGCCGATTATTATCTATCTCTCGCGGTTTCTCTGGCATCGGAATTCGCCATCGATGCAGTGGAGCGAGACCATCAGGGTGGAACCCCGAAACTGGCGCGCGATCGCCTCCGCCAAAGTGGTCTTTTGACCTTAATTATTCCCCGAGAATACGGTGGTTCTGGCGAGAGTTGGATTACCTTATTTCGCATCGTTCGAGAGTTCGCCCAAGTCGATAGCTCGATCGCTCATATTTTTTCCTACCATCATCTTGGGGTGATCGTTCCCCATCTTTTCGGGACGATCGAACAGAAGGAATACTACTACAAGGAAACCATCCGACAGAATTGGTTTTGGGCGAATGCGTTAAATCCCTTGGATCGTCGGACAGCGATCGCTTCCGAGGGCGATATTTTCCGACTAGAAGGCAAGAAAAGCTTCTGTTCCGGTTCGTGGGATTCTGACATTTTACCCGTTACGGCGATCGATCAGGAGACGGGGAAAATATCGGTTCTTGTGGTTCCCACCCAGCGTGAGGGAGTAGAACTGCACGCCGATTGGGATAATATGGGTCAACGGCAAACCGATAGTGGTAGTGTTTCGTTTCATAATGTGGCGATTTACCCCCGCGAGTTTTTCGGTTCGCAAGCCTTTCCTGCGCCACCTTTCGCCACTTTCCGCGCCTGTTTAACCCAGTTGAATCTAGCCAATATCTACCTGGGGATTGCCCTGGGGGCTTTTGAGGCCGCACGACGGTACACGAGAGAGCAAACCCGTCCTTGGCTAACTGCCGGGGTCGAGCGAGCGACGGAAGCTCCCTATCTCCTCCATCGTTACGGCAGTCTGTGGGTCGATTTAGAGGCGGCCAGGGGTTTGGTTGAGCGAGCAACGGAAATTCTACAGGACGCTTGGGAGGAACAATGGAATCTCACCGCAGAAAAGCGCGGTCGCTGTGCCGTTGCGATCGCAGTAGCCAAGGTGGCGGCGACACGGGTGGGATTAGAGGTGGTGAATCAAATGTTCGAGGTCATGGGGGCGAGGGCGACATCGAGTTCCTACGGGTTTGATCGCTACTGGCGGAATCTACGAACTTTTACCCTTCATGATCCTGTGGATTACAAAATTCGCGATCTGGGCAATTGGATTGTCAATGAAAAATTCCCGGAACCGAATTTTTATTCTTAATAACGCTCTCTCAAGAAACAGAGCTAGTCATAGAGGGTGGGAGAGGCTCAGGAATTATCTCAAAGCCAAGGAAGTGGGCTTTTTTTGCTCAGGTTTTGCACGAGTTGCTCTGACTGTAGTTTAAACTAAAAAATGTACATGATCTCGAGCAACTCCGATCTCTAGAAACTTAATTTCATAACGTTTTTCTATCTCTAAACAGACTTCTTTCAACAGGCAATCTACCTGTTCATCAAAAAGGGTTCTTGCGATATTTAGTTGGGAAAACTAGATGGTATAGCAAGACGCTCATCCCATGCTGTACGATCTATTGCTAACAAAACACACTCTAATTCTGGTATTTCCTGAACATACCTTTTCATTCACTGGTTTTGGTTGGGACGACAATCTTCTAAGTGCTTCGTATGTACTAACGCTCTTCTGGGACTCTGGGGGAGATAGAATTAAGATATATATAGCGTTTCCCAATTTCATGAGGTACACCAAAATCTTAACTCCCGAATCCTGAATCCTCAAAACCTAAGACTCTGTACCTCACAACTATGGGAATTGCTATAGTTATTTCAAATAAGAACGAGACCCTAGTCGACACAATAAGTACGAATAATTTCATCAAGGGGTGTACCCACAGGAGCATACATTCTTGTTCTCTTTAATCCACTAAAATCATGCTCGATATCATTTAAGTCAGGAGAGTATTTTGGCAAAAACACTACCTGATGACCTGCCTCCTCTACCAGTTGTTTAATGACTGTCTTCCGATGAATTGGTGCCTTATCCATAATTAATCTTGATACCATGGTTAAAGAGGCCAATAAATATAAAGATAACCATCCTTCAAAGCCTTCCGCAGTCAGGCTTCTTGTAAATATCATTGGTGCAATAAAGTCTTTTTTACCCTTTCTTCTCCCAGCGACAAGGTTCTCTCTTTTTCCTCGTTTTCCTTGTCTATCTCCCAAGACTTTCTTCCCTTTTTGTGCATCGGGCATAAAGACAGGCTTGAAATTCTTCCAACCCTGACTCATCAATAAATACAAGGCTTTTACCACCATATATTTTAATCAATTCTCTCAGTGTTCCATAATATTTTATTCTTTCTTCTCGGTTTCTTTCTCTATAACGAAGTTCCTTCTTTTTTCTGGTGATTTCCATTTTTTTTAAGGCATAGCAAATGGCACTTGGTCTCACTCCAAACTTCTCGGCTCTATCTCTTAATCTTGCCTCGGGATTTTCTTGGACATCTCTTTCTAGTGCTTTCCAGTCCAGCTTTCTCTGACGGTATTTTACCTTTGTTGCTGACCCTTCCTCCCTACTCAGCCATCTATATATTGTTGCTCTCCCTATCTTAAATAGAGCGGCAGCTTTAGTTATGCTTCCCCCATTCTCTACATAATCGATTACTTTTTTTCTCAAGTCTAGGCTAGAAGACATTTTTCTGTATGGGTTGCTCGTTTCTCCTGATTTTACCCTATTTTTTACTTGTATCATACTTATTTGAAATGACTATATATTATAGTCTTTGAGTAAAAAATGCAAATTATAGCCGTGCAAATTATAACTGATCAGTGATCACTGATTCTAGGCTAATTTAATTGCTGCCGTGACCACCTCTTCTAAAGACTCTAACCAATGAAAGTTAACATCAGCTAAACTCTGACTGAGATCGATCGCTTTGCTGTCAGCTAGGACGCGAAAAATTATTTGTGGTAGGGTGGGATTGGGAAAAGATCGGGGTTCCAAGGTTTGTCTTTCCTGTCGGGTGGCCCGGATCGTTCGTTCGCCGCTGCCCCGGCCGGGTGATAATGGGCTATAACTGCGGTAGTAATTGCTAATACTCTCGATCGCTTTTTGTCCAAAGTCGGAATAACTGACAATATCAACGATAACCACTTTTAAATTAGGCAATAGTTGGAATTGTTGCAGACCGGCCTCTATTTGCTCGTTTAATTGCTCTAATTCTAGTCTTTCCTCCAGTATAAGCCATGCCGCCAGGTTTGCCCCCTTGCTGGCTAAGGCATCCCAGACAGGGGACATCAAACCCTGGCCATTACTGATCATCGCTATTCGGCCAGTTTGATCAATTATCGACCAAGGGGATTGTAATTGGGGTGGGGTCAAAGCTAGGAGATCGAGATGTCTAGCTAAAGCGGCATCATTAACACTTATTTTGCCATCTAGGGCCATCACTTCCCCGGCTTCGTTGATACCGAGGGGATTAATCTCGATAATATCGAGATCTTTGCTGACAAAGAGACTATACATTTTTTCGAGAATTTGACTGATAGACTCGATCAAAGACCCTCTTAAACCCATAGATACGGCTAATTGCCGACAGAGATAGGGGGAAAATCTCGCTTCGATGACCACTTTTTGCATGGTTTCCAGTAAACTGTCCACATCCATCCCCCCTTGACTCGCACCCAGTAAAACTGGTCTTTGCAGATGATAATCGAGTAAAATGGCTAAAAATATCTCTTGTTGCGGATTATAACGGGCTTCTGCTAGGATTACCTCTGGATATTCTCCGGCGATCGGTAAATGAAAGATAGCATGGGCAGCAGCGATCGCATCGATGGTATTAGCGACAAATTTCACTCCTCCTGCTTTTCCCCGGCCTCCCGTGCGTACCTGGGACTTCAGCACGATAGGATAGGGAATGTTTAATCTTTTTAGTCCCCCCGGTTCGTGGATTGGTTGGGAAGGTAAAATGGGGATGCCGACTTGAGCAAATATTTCCTTGGCTTGGTATTCGAGTAAATCCATAATTGATTAATTGATAAAGTGGCGATTCTCTCTTTGCTCGTTTCGGTAGCTTGGGGACTATGAAGATTATTTTAGCAACAGCATCCAGTTCACGGGTGATCAGGGAGAATATTCTTGGCTTACTCGATCGCAAAAATTAAAGTTAATTGTGTCATTATGCGGTCAGAGGAGAGAGTTTTTTAGCTACCCACCCCTAGTAGTCTAGCAATCTTTCACTCTCTCTATTTCTATCTTTAGTAAGCTTTACTGCATTTAAACTGAGCATTGGATGTTTTAGTACATAAGAACCATTCTCTACTCCCCGCTCCGGCGCTCCCTAATTCCTAATTCCTAATTCCCCACACCCTCAGTTTTTTGTCACAATTGTTACATTTTTTCAGAGATTTTAATTCGATCGGGTGATTTTTTTTTGATAGGATTGAACCTATAATTCTCCCATAAATAGGGTCTGCTGAAAAAGTTTTTCCTAGGGGCAGGGTGTAGGGTGTAGGGTGTGGGGTGTGGGGTGTGGGGTTTTACCCATTTTCATCGGGTAAATTACCTAATTTTCAGGGAAAAAGTCCAGGGATTTTCCCCCCGACCACTCCCATATCTGGTACT
>NZ_SFBZ01000154.1:0-20377 GCF_007095495.1 Microcystis sp. M_QC_C_20170808_M9Col
ATGCAAGGGTGATGCAAGGGTTTTAAGAGATTCTAGCAGATTTAAGTGCATTTGGGAAGCTCTCAATCAAGCTAAAAGCCCTTTCCTGTAAGGTTTTTAGATTTATTCAGCAAACCCTATTTAGGGCTTGCTGAAAAAGTTTTTCCTGCGGGCAGGGTGTGGGGTTTTACCCATTTTCAGGGAAAAAGTCCCTGAATTTGCCCCCTGATCACTCCCACATCCAGTACTTTTTTATTTCCAAAAGGTCTAAAAACCTTATCCAACAAGGTTTTTAGATTTATTCAGCCAGCCCTATATAACTGATTACTGATTACTGTCGCGGTTGTACGGGGAAACCTTGACGCTGAAGCATTTCCGCCGCATCTTGGCCTGGTTGATAGTTGATGCCGAGGGTAGAGGTGGCCGTATCCTCGATAATTTTAGGAGTGAGGAGAATAATCACCTCCGAGCGATCGTTGCTATTGCTACGACTGCGGAATAAAGCCCCTAAAATGGGAATATCGCCTAAAACTGGCACTTTTGTCTCAGAACTCTGTTGGCGCTCTTGGATAATGCCGGAAAGAATTAAACTCTGTCCATCCCGGAGACGAATTAAACCAGAAGTCAATTCCCGACGAATCAGAGGGGTAAGGGTGTTGATTGTGAGACCACCGCTATTAAATTGAATTGGAGACCCCGGAGAGGCGATGGTAGGGCTAACCGACAGGGAAATAAAGCCGTTATCATCCACCTGATCGACGTTTACCGCTAAAGTTAATCCAGCATCGGCCAGTACAGGGACAGTGGTGCGTTCGCCACTGAGAGGATCTACACTTGTCGCCACACTTTCTAGCACTTTCTCGGTGAGCTTAACGGTGGCCTGTTGACCTTCCTGCACCACCAGCGAGGGATCGGTGAGAATCTTGGCATTTCCTGTCTGAATTGAGGCTTGCAGGGTCATCAGGAATTTTTGGGGATACTGGAAGAGGGTCGGGGGTTCGTAGGTGAAGACATCTGGTTTAGCGGGTGTAGTGACTCCGGTGATGGGATTGAACGTGGCTGGCTCGCCTGGTGTAAATTTACTCAATCCGGGCTGAAAAGGATTACTAATCCGACCAAAACTAGGGCGCGAGTAGGGTGTTAGACCCCCTGAAAAGTCATTCGGTCCCTGGTTAACACGGCCAAAGGGAGCGCCATTCTGAATGTCAATAAAAGTTTGAATTGCTGCTGTCCCCGTACCCGATATGATATCAAAAATCGGTACAACAGGCTGTGCGAAAGCCCCCGGTCTGCCTACAGTTGAGCTAGTGGGTGGGTTCATATTACCAAAGTTCAGCACTGCTGCCCCGTTATCTTGAACGAAGAAACCATCGTTAAAACCGAAGGAAAAACTACTGTTAAAGCTGTCTGTATTGAGCAGGTTGACATCGATAACTTTCACATTAACCACCACCTGACGGCGACGGGCATCCAGTTGGGTTAATAAAGAGGTGGCGATCTGGACTTGTCGGGGTTCGCCGATTAAATTAATAGAATTAAGGCGATCATCGGCGGCAATTCTTAAACCGGTTAAGAGTAGGGCAGCTTTTGATCCTTCTGTGTTTTGGGGGGTCAGTGGCTCTAGGGTGGGAGCAACATCCCGGCGACCGGTTACTCGTCCGGTGAGGGGATCGACGATATCCTCGGTTTGGGTAACTAAACGCTGGTATTCCGCCCCTTGGGTGGCGAGGAAAATGGCGGCGGCGACAGCTTTAACTTGATTGAGACGCAGGGTGCGGCTAATCAAATTACGAGCCCCTTGGGGTAATTGCGCCCCGACAAAGATGGTTTTACCCTGACGGTTAGCTTGGAGTCCGGAAATTAACAAGACGGCGTTAAAAATGTTTTCCACCGATTCGTTAGTAAATTCCAAGGAAACTGTCTGAGAGGTGGCGTTAGTTTCCCCCTGGGCGCTGGTGAAAACGACGTTATAACCGGCATAGTTAGCAAGGGTCATTAACACTTCTCTAGCGGAAGCTTCCCGGAGTAAAACACGAGGTACAGTCATATTGCGCTCGAATTTGACCTTTTCGGCACTAGCATCGATGTTAGAGATGGCAATATCTCCCACCGGTGGGGCGACGGCCCGGGGTAGGGTGGGAACACTGGGGGCTTGGGGTGCGCCTTGAATGATAATTTCGGGGTTGGGGACAAGGGGTGCACTTTGGGCGAGCAGTTTTTCACTGGCTAAAATGCGATCGCTGATTTCCTTTTGTACGGCTGCGGTTGAAGGGACAAGCTGATTTTGCGACTTTTGTAAATTTTCTTTACTAAACTCTTGCCAAAATTCAACTTTTAATGTAGGTGATTTTAACTCTGAACCATCGAAGGAAATGGGGGTTTCGGCCAAAGCGCTCAGGGGAGCCATCAATAAAAACGAGGCAATTTGGGGGATAAACAGGGCATAGCGGGACGGATTCACTTTATTCACTCCTCAACGATTACGGGATTCAACGGACAAAAAACTAAACACTCACACCGGATTGAAGACTATTATTGGGGCGGACTAGCGGGGGGTTGACCGTTGGCGGGGGGTTGACCTTCGGCGGGGGGTGGCGGTGCTAATTTCGCTAATTCTTCAGCATTGAGAGGAATAATCACATCGAGAAGAAAGGTGGTAGTAACGGGTTTATCGCCTTGGGGAACGATAGTGGCTTTATTGTTGCCGGTACTAACTACTTTAACCGCCGATCCTTCCTTTTCCATCTGGGTATTGAGACTGTTTAGCAAAATGAGCGGCTGTAATCTTTCTAAATCCCGAATCACCTCTTGAGTGTTAGCATAGTTCCCTTCGATCTTGACGTTAAGAGTTTGACGTTTGAGCTTATTATTAACCGCGCTACCGAGGGAAGCATCGGAAACCACCACTGGTTCTAGTCCTTGGGGTTGGAAACTAATCAGCTTAACATTGCGAGACTTAAAGATATTACTAATATCTAAGAGAATAGTGCTTAAGTCCTTTTCTTTCGCAAAAAGCGAGAGTATTTGCTGTTTAATAGCTTTTTCTTGTTGCAACTGACTCTCGATTTTGGGGAATTCTGCGGCTCCGAGACCGCTTTTTTGTTGATCTACCTGTTGTTGTTTGCCAGCTGCATCGTTTTGCAACTGTTGCAAGGTATTATAAGCGGGCATCACCCAGTTAAAAAGCAGATAGAAAGAGCCAAGTAAACCTAGCACAGCGGCAGCGATGCCACTATTGCGGGGAGTAAAAGTTATCCCGAAAGCGATAGGATACTCGTCAAATTCCTCTAATTCCCGATCTTCAAATTCTTCGGTAAAGGTCATGGTTGAATGGCTCCTTGGCGTTTGAGAGTATTAATCCTAGTGACAACTCCGAGTGCTCCATTGCGGGTAAGATTGAGCAGTTGTTGAGTAGCGGGAGTATCACTTAATTGGGCGGTGATCACAAATTGAACCGCTTGGGGGAAAGTGACATTAATATTTTTGTACTGATTGGCCACCTGTACGGGTAAATCGGCCAGGGCAGCACTTTCGATCGCGGTTTTCTTGCCCTGTAAAAAAGGAGAAGCTTGCAGGGTTAAGAGATAATCATTTACTGCTTCGTAACTACTGGCAAAACCACTGATTTTTAACTGAGTAGCCCGATTCGGTTGCCCTTGATCTGGGGCGGCGGGAACCTCCACCTGCTGCACACTGGTTAGCTGGACGCTAGGGGGAGTTTGTTGGCGAATTTCTTGAAGAATGGCTGACCAAGGTCTAATATGATTGAATACAGTTACCAGAGATTGATTTTCTCCTTCTACTGCCGTTAATTGCGCTCTCAGGTCTTCTAGATTTTTGCTTTGGGCTTGCAGTTGACCTAATTCCGCGTCCAGTTGCTGAATTTTGGCCTGAGTTTCGCTGGTTTGCACACCGAGGATTACACCGAGTAATCCCGTCAGTGTCAATAATCCGGCCCCCACTCCCACACCGATCAACAGGGGTGTTTGTTTACGCAGGTTAATAGCGGTGGAAATCTTGGCCGCGGGGGTTCCTTTGCCCGTTTGGTTAAGATGGCGATCCTTAAGAAAATTAACGTCAAGACTATACATAATTTTTGTCTATACCTCCCGTAATCCTAAACCGAGAACTGTTCCTAATCCAGGTCTTTCGGTATTAGGAATCTCTTGAGTTGTATCTAAGTTCAGTGATGCGATCGGATCGATTGCCATGGTGGGGACGCTGAGACGTTGAGTAAAGTATTCGTCTAGTTGCGCTAAACCGCCCCCGGGACCGGCTAAAAGTAACTGGACGATTTCCAGTTCATCACTTTGGTTAAGATAGAAATTAATCGATCGCCGTAACTCATCGGTTAATTCCCCTAAAACGCGCATCAGTGCCGTCATCCCGGCGTTAGTAGGGGCCCCGGAGGTGCCAGTATTGGTGCTCAGACTATCAAAGGCAATAATCGGAATTGTCATCCCCAAAAGAATCTCAGGACTGCGGGAGGTGGGCAAATTCATCGCCCTGGAGAGGGCATTTTGTAGCTGGAAAGTGCCGATGGGGACAGTGCGGGAAAATTGGGGAACGCCGTCCACCACGATGGCAATTTCCGTGTTATCAAATTCTATATCAACAATAACGGCGGCTTCATTGGAACTAAACTGTCGCAAATGCTCGCGAATCGTCCGAATTAGGGCAAAACTATTAATTTCTAGCACATCTACCTGTAATCCTGCCTGTTGGAAGGTTTCCATATAGGCATCGGTAATCTCCCGACGAGTAGCAACTAATAATACTTGTACTTTTTCGATCCCGTCTTCATCCTGAAAGTAGCCTAGTTTTTGGTAGTCGAGATCCACTTCCTCGCGAGGATAGGGAAGGTATAAACTAGCCTCATGATTTAAGACCAGATTTCGCAATTCCTGATCGTCCAATTCCGAGGGAATGGGGATAATCCGGATAATTGACTCGCGCATCGGCACACCAGTAGCGACTCGTTTGCTGTTAATTTTATTTTCCTTGAGGACTTCTTGGATTAATTCCGCTAAAGCGGGGGAATCGACGATTTTTCCCTCCTCAAAGATGCCTTCCGGGATATCCGACGAACAACATTTAACTAATTTATAATTTTGTCCCTGTTTGGCGATCTGAGCTATGTTAATACGCTCCGGGGTGATCTCTAACCCAACACCTTGAGTTTTTTTTGTCAATAGCTTTTTAAAAAAACTTACCATAGATTTTCCTGGGCAGCTCTAAGAGAATTAGTGATTAACAAAGCCAATAATTTTTTGACCTGATTTTATCTAGGGTCGATCAAGGCAGTAAATCAGTCTATAAACGATCCTGACTGGGTAAATTACCCAGAAAAGGTAAAAATCGAGAAAGAGAGAAGCTATTTCGGCACTAAATACTAACCCGATTATCTGTGTTCAGATCGAGGTTAATCTTAACTGGGTGAGAGGAGAGGAAGTGCTTATCGATGGTGATATTGTAATCAATTTTGGTGAAAGAACCAAGTCCAAGCTAAAAATTGGCCATTACCCCCCCCTTTTTTTTTCTGCTCCACTAGATCAAGCCAGCCAAGCCTGATTAGAATACCCAATTATCTAGAGAAAATTTCAATTTTTCTAGGCACTATTTTTTCTTGACTCCAGGAAACCGGCACTCGAATGCTTCTGACGGGCGTGATTTTCCCGTATAATTAGGAGTTTGCACAGTGACAAAAGAAGTTAAGGAGCGATTTCGATGGCACGAATGTACTACGATGAGGATGCCAATTTAGATTTATTAGCGGGAAAAACGATCGCTATTATTGGTTATGGTTCCCAGGGTCATGCCCACGCACTAAATCTCAAGGATAGTGGCGTTAATGTGATTGTTGGTCTATATCCCGGCAGTAAATCGGCAATCAAAGCCAAAGAAGCCGGTATTCCGGTTTATGATGTGGTCGAAGCCGCTAAAATTGCCGACTGGATCATGATCCTCTTACCGGATGAAGTGCAGAAAACAATTTATCTCAACGAAATTGCCCCGAATTTAAGCGCAGGCAAGGTGTTATCTTTTGCCCACGGTTTTAATATTCATTTCGGTCAAGTGGTTCCCCCGGCTAACGTCGATGTGGTTATGGTCGCGCCCAAAGGACCGGGCCATCTCGTCCGTCGCACCTACGAACAAGGTCAAGGAGTCCCCTGTTTATTCGCCGTCTATCAAGATGCTACCGGCCAAGCACGCGATCGGGCGATGGCCTACGCTAAAGGTATCGGTGGCACTCGGGCCGGGGTTTTGGAAACCACTTTCCGCGAGGAGACAGAAACCGACCTTTTTGGCGAACAGGCAGTATTATGCGGCGGTTTAAGTGCTTTAATTAAAGCTGGCTTTGAAACCCTCGTGGAAGCTGGGTATCAGCCCGAATTAGCCTATTTTGAGTGTTTACACGAAGTGAAACTGATCGTCGATCTGATCGTCGAGGGCGGTTTAGCCAAAATGCGCGATAGTATTTCCAATACAGCCGAGTACGGTGACTACACTCGCGGTCCGCGGGTGGTGACGGAAGCGACTAAGGCCGAAATGCGGAAAATCCTCGGGGAAATTCAATCGGGACAATTCGCCAGAGAGTTTGTCCTCGAAAATCAAGCAGGTAAACCGGGGTTCACCGCTATGCGTCGTCAAGAGGCAGAACATTCGATCGAAGAAGTCGGTCAAGATCTGCGGGCGATGATGAGTTGGCTAAAACGCTAGTTCTCTTTTTTTCGGTGGGGGGTTGGACGCAACCAGGCAATTCTTGCTGTTGAGTCCGCCCCTACACCCCACACCCCACCCCCCCGATGTCGGGGGGGTTGGGGGGGCTACACCCTGTCCCCAGGAAAAACTTTTTCAGCAGCTCCTACCTAGTAGATCGCCTCTCTTGATTTAACCAGACCGATCGCCCGTAAACCGGCAATCACACCACAACCGATCACCATACCGACGAAGGAACGAATCAGATTTTCTACAGGAATGATCGGAATTAAAGCGATCCAGACTTCTTCGGGCCAGTTAAAAATCGAGTAGGTAATGGCGACGACCCCTAAATGGGAGAGGCCGCTGGCGGTCCAGGTACCCCCAAAAATTCCCGCCGCTACTAGGGCCAAATTATTACCTTTGATCCAATGGGTAAAAAGAGTCCGGGTTGGTAGGATAAATAATACCAAAGCTGACCAATCGACGAAAGCCCCGGCAATAAAGATTCGTGGCGAAATGCCGTTCAGTCCGATCGCCCGGTTAGCGTAGATAAACAGGGGAATCAGAAAAATTAACGTTAATCCTAACCACCAATAACGGCGTTTTTTGCCTAAAACCATCGTTCCTGCCACAAAACTGGCTATAATTGCCCCAAAGACTGAAATAGCGGGAATTCCTGCCGTGTAGGGGGCAAGGAAAGCCCCAATTAAGGCCCCGATGCCACTAGCGATCGCTCCAGCGATCGGGCCGAGTAACCAACCCAAGAGGGGAAAAACCGCTTGACTGAGGGGCATACTACCGCCGGAAGCGAGGACAATGGAGAAGGGAATAAAAGAAAGGGTAGTGACAATGGCCGCTAAGACGACAATATAGGCGATCGGCGCCCCATCAATGGCGGCACTACTGACAGCTTCTACTTTGCGTTCTTCCCCTTCGGGGATAATATCTAGGGTCATAGTTGCAAGGGTAATTCTAACTTTTCTATCATCCTCTGGTTTGCTCTTCTTCCGGCAATTATTGATTTTTTCGATAACAGCGTACGGTAATGTGATAGGGATGAAAAATCTCTAGGAAATCTTTTTGTAGGGTTTGAAAAAAGCTCTCAATAATTTTGGGATCGTCGAGATGAAAGGGATATTCTTGATTAAATCCTTTGAAAAAATACCAGTTAATAATTAGCTTTCCTCCTGGGTTTAACCAGTCATAAAACTTTTTAAGTTGGGCTGTAGGTGAGGGCAAATGCTCGATAACATCCAAACAGATAATCGTGTCAAATTTTAGCCGTTCGGGAATTTCCGTATAGAATGAGAGCTTATTAGTATCGAGATTTAATTGCTCGGCACGAAAGCGAACAAATTCATGATGTAGGGGATTAAGATCGCAATAGATCACCTGTTCAACCCCAGAATTCATTGCGGCAGCTAGGGCATGAGTACCGATTCCGCCACCAAAATCTAAGACTTTTCCGCTACCGTGATCGTCAATTAATCTCAGGGTTTCCCCGATATATTCTTGACTGGATAAATGCCAAGCAGATAATTCAAATAAATAGTTTTCTTTGACTTTTTCCTGATAGAAAGAATCTGGATTTGTCCAAGAAAATTCTTGATGAGCTAAGGCCGCTAAGGAATCTTTTGCTATCGCTAATTTTGCTTGTAGAATTTCTGGGTCTAATTGTAAAAAGTTTTGTAGGTGTGACTCCAAATCAAAGGAATTGCGCTTGAATTCCGCAACCGAGGAGGATGATAGCAGGGAAGAATCTCGATTCATATATAGAGTGAAGCCAGGGAGAATTAACTAAAAAATCGTTCCCCATTATCTCACAATCTGGCCAAATTATAGCAGGAAGTTTTCGTTAAAACAGTAGTGCCAGCTTTTGGCGTATATCCGCAAAAACTGGCACTGTTGATCTACTAACTTTCATATATTTAAGGTCTTTATCTCGGCTGACCTCATTTCAAATTGTCTATAGTATTTCCTACTTTTCCCTCCTTTCCTCTATACTTAATTATTTTTTAATATTTACTTTTGTGAGGATTGGTCAGATTTTATTAAGTAATGCTGCGGATGCAGGGAAACGCCGAGAATTTGTGATATCCACACCTCAAAATCGTGGATTGGATAAGCTTGCCCCCCCGTCAAGGGATTTACCATTGGTTTCACCAGAATGGTAAACATTCCCAGACGATTTCCCGCTAAAACATCGGTAAACAAGCGATCGCCAACCATAGCAATTTGTTGGGGGGGGAGACTCATGGCTGCCATCGCTTGCCGGAGTTTGCGTCGAGAGGGTTTCACCGCACCGAGAAGGTAGGGAAGTTGTAAATTATCAGCGATCGCACCGATACGATTTTCGCTAAGATTATTGCTTACCAACCAAATCGGTAGATAAAGACGCAAGGAATCGACCCAACGCTGTAAATCGTCAGAAACCGTCGTTTCCTGGAGGGGAACAAGGGTATCGTCCACATCGAGAATCAATCCTTTAATTTGATGCTGACTCAAAATCTCCAGACTGAGACCGAGAATCGTATCCCCTAAAATTAAATCGGGTTGTAGAATTTTTGTTCTAGTCATTACTTCTCAAAAATAACTGGCACCGAGTCGATCGAACTCAGCTTCCCTACTTAGTATAAATGACCGACTGCCTCTGAAAATCTTGCCTGGCCGATCCCTTCACTTGGCCGCTTGAATCACCTGTAAACTGCCACCAGCGTATAATTTTTGTTGACAATCACGAAAACCGAGCGCCTGTAAAGATTGGATCAGGTCCCTATCGATAAACTGCCAAGCGGTATGGGTTTCAAATAATTGCAAAAATAGGGCCAAAGAAGGCCAAAAAAGCGGGTTAGTGGGTCGATGAAAATCCACGAGGGCAAAAATTCCCCCCGGTCTGAGAACTCGATACACTTCTTTGAGGATTTCCTCTAACTGCTCCGGTTCCATTTCGTGGAGAGCGGCGCTAGTATGAACAAAGGCGAATTCTCCGGCATTAAAGGGCATTTTTTCGGCTAATCCCTCCACATAATGCGCTTGCGGCACCGCTAAACTAGCTCGCTCCAGGGCCCGGGGAGAGACATCTAAACCGGTACAGCGATCGGATAGGGGTACTAAATAACGGGTGGTTTGACCCGCACCACAACAGAGATCGAGGATAGGGTCATTTTTAGCGATTTTTAAACCTTCTAGGGCCAATTGCCGAAAACGGGTCTCCCCACCCACCGCTAGGGCAGCCAGACGGGAGATACCATCGTAAAGCCATTGATATTGATAACTGAGGGGACGTAAAATTGTCGCCAAGATCAACCTCCAAGATTTGATTAAGTTCGATATTGTCTGTAATTTGTTTTAACGGTTCCACCGATATATTGTTAAACTTGGTAAAGAATCTGAAAATTTAAAAATTATCTGTTAACACTATGGGTCGCGTTGGGGTTTTATTATTAAATTTGGGTGGGCCAGAGCGGTTAGAGGATGTGCGTCCTTTTCTATTTAACCTTTTTTCTGACCCAGAAATCATCCGTTTACCGATCAAAGGATTACAAAAACCGTTAGCTTGGTTAATATCGACGCTAAGAGCGAGTAAATCCCAGGAAAATTACCGCCAGATTGGTGGTGGCTCCCCTTTACTCAAGATTACGGAAGCACAGGCCACGGCACTGCAACAACGTCTCGCGGAAATGGGCCGCGAGGTGAGCGTTTATATCGGGATGCGTTATTGGAATCCCTTCACCGAAGAAGCGATCGAGCGGATTAAACGGGATCATATCAAAAAATTGGTTATTCTTCCCCTTTATCCCCAATTTTCCATCAGTACCAGTGGTTCCAGTTTTCGTGTGCTGGAGGAAATGTGGCAGCAGGATCCCTATCTGCGTTTGACGGAATATACTCTCATCCCTTCTTGGTACGATCATCCCACTTATCTGAGTGCTATGGCCGATCTGATCGCGCGAGAATTAGAGCAGTGTCCTCATCCTGACCAAGTACATATCTTTTTTAGCGCCCATGGTGTCCCCCAAAGTTATGTGGAGGAAGCGGGAGATCCCTATCAAAGGCAAATTGAAGAATGCACTAGGGCGATCATGCGTACGCTAAACCGACCCAATCAGTACACTTTAGCCTATCAAAGTCGCGTCGGTCCGGTGGAATGGCTAAAACCCTACACTGAAGATGCTTTAAAAGGGTTGGGAGAGCAGGGAATTAAGAATTTATTGGTCGTGCCGATTAGCTTTGTCTCGGAACACATCGAAACCCTGCAAGAAATCGATATAGAGTACCGAGAAGTGGCGGAAGAAGCGGGAATTGAACATTTTCAGCGAGTACCGGCTCTTAACACTCACCCGATGTTTATCGAATCTCTCTCCCAGTTAGTGGTCAAATCCCTAGAGGAAAAACCCACCACTTTCGAGCAAATTACCCATCCGAAAGCGAATATGAAAATGTATCCCCAGGAACGTTGGGAATGGGGGATGACAACGGCAGCCGAGGTGTGGAATGGCCGATTAGCGATGATCGGTTTTCTGGCAATTATTATCGAATTAATTACCGGTCAAGGACCGTTACATTTTGTTGGTTTATTATAACCTCGCTCTTCGCTGCCATTGCTTTTGACGGTAACTACCAAAATAAGGTTGGGTTTAAGTATATTCAACCCAACCATTGGCGATTTTATCTTCTCTTAGGACATCATATTAGCAGAACGAACATTAACGTTAACTTCTAGCCTGCCATTGCCGAGCATATCTAACCCAGTGACGCTAAACAGATTAGCTTTAATCCCCCTTTCCTGAAAATTAGCCTGTAATTCTTTGATGAGAACCTCTTCCACTTTCCCTTCATCATCTGCTAGAGCTTGGACGATTTTAGCGGCAAAAGAGCCAATTTTTGCGCTTAATATTTCTTCCACATTGGTAATCTCGATAATAACCATTGATTTTTCTTCTTAGTAGAGGACAAATAGCATAAGAACAGAATTTGCGAGAAAATAGAGCTGCTCTCATCTTAGGAATCAGTATAACCTGCACTGTTCCCCCCCAAACGTAAATAGGCTTCAATAAAGCTATCTAAATCCCCATTCATTACCCGGGTAACATCGGTGGTTTCCACATTACTGCGGAGATCCTTAACCAATTGATAGGGATGAAAAACATAGTTACGGATTTGATTGCCCCAAGCGGCCTCCACCATATCGCCGCGAATTTCTGCGATCGCTTGAGCCTGTTGTTCCCGAGCGATAATTAACAATTTCGCTTTTAATAAAGCTAGGGCTTTTTCTTTATTTTGTAATTGCGATCGCTCTTGGGTACAACGCACAGCGATACCTGTGGGAAGATGAACTACACGCACGGCAGTTTCCACTTTATTAACATTTTGTCCACCTTTTCCCCCGGATCTAGTGGTGGTAATTTCTAAATCTTTATCGGGAATTTCTACCCTCACCGCATCATCGCCCAAAATTGGCATCACTTCCACCCCGGCGAAACTGGTTTGACGTTTACCATTAGCATTAAAAGGGGAAATTCTTACTAACCGATGGGTGCCTTTTTCTCCTTTCAGATAACCGTAAGCATAAGTTCCGGCAATCTCAATTGTCACCGATTTAATTCCCGCTTCATCTCCTTCTGATATTTCCGCTAAAGTGACTTTATAACCCTGTTTCTCGGCCCAGCGAGAATACATTCTCAGGAGCATTTCTGTCCAATCTTGGGCATCGGTTCCCCCGGCCCCCGCATTAATCGTTAAAACCGCTCCTTTTGCGTCGTAGGGACCATTTAAAAGCTGTTGCAATTCCCAGCGATCGAGGTCATGCTGTAAATGAGTTAAATTGTCCGTCGCTTCTTCTAGTAAAGTTCGATCGGATTCTAATTCTAATAACTCGATAATTGCCTTGGTATCTTCTAATTGTCCACACCAACCCTGATAGGTTTCTAAAGAAGATTTACATTCATTTAGTTCTTGCAGGGTTTTTTGAGCCGTATCGAGATTATCCCAAAAAGTAGGGACGGCCGCCACCTGTTCTAAGTCTTTAATTTTCGCCCTTAAAGTGGGTAAGTCAAAGATAGTCCTGGGTTTTACCCAGGCGCAATCCTACTATCTCGATACCTTTTTTTAGTTCCGATATTTCCATGTTATCAGTTATCAGTTATCAGTTATCAGTTACTCTAGACGTCAGGAGTCTGGGGAGTCAGTCCCGATGAAAAAATTTTCACCCCCACAGAGGAAAGAGGTTTCCTTCCCTACACCCCACACCCCACACCCTACACCCCCTTTCAAGTCAGGAGTTGAGAGTTGGGGTTTTAGGGTTTTGGGGTATTAGTTGAAATTCCCCCATTTTCCCATTTCCCCTATCCACTCTCTGTTCCCCGTTCCGCAGTTCCAGCGTTCGCTAAAATGGTACGATCGATCCGCGCAGGGGGGCAAGAGTTTGTAAAGCGTTTTCAGCCTTATCGCGACTACTAAACGCGCCTATTTGCCAGACGCGACGACCTTGGTGGGAAGTGGGGAAAGCGTCGGGATAGAGAGAACGAACCCTAGTGCGATCGCTCTCGGTTTTAGCTTCGATTACTACTTTAAAACCTTGGCGACTACTATTGCTCATATTACCACTACTGGGATTAGCGGCAGCCCGATTAAAAGTGATTACGTCTGATAAACTTCTGGGATTGCCTAGGTTGCGCGGTGGCGGAGGTGGTACAATTGCATTATTATTCTGAGAATTGGGAGGAGTCAGGGGGGGTAAATTAGGGGTAACTGGGGACGGTGGCGTTAAATTTGGCTCTGGTACTGGATTATTGACCACTGGCTGAGGATTGCTCTCTACTGCTGTTTCTGCAGCGGTAAAGGTATATTCTCGCACTTCGGGATTAGCAGCAGGATTAACAGGTGTTTCTGCTTTGACGGATTCTCTGGGGAGGGAATAACTATTACCCGCGAGTAATTCCGGGGGAGGATTGAAATTGGGACTATCGGCAGTTAGATAGATATGACTGAGATTTTGACCGGCTAGACTGCGTTTAGTAAAGCGCCAGCCATCGATGAGATTAATTTGCATTAAACCGGTCCCTAAACCTTTTGTCCGTCCAATAATTACCTCCGATTGCCTGGGATTGCGGGGGGTTCCCACAAGGACTAATTCCCCGTTGCGTTGTACGATACGCAGCAGGTATTCTAAACCGTAATCTTTGCCCTGAATGCGAAGGGAATAACCGTTACTGTCGGTGGCCCGTTCACAACTGCCGGTAAAATCGAAATCGAGCAGCAGAGGCTGAACAATGGTCGGTTCTGTGCCATTTACCGCCCAACATTGGCGTTTTCCTGGGATTTGTTGCAAAATCAGTAAATCGTATTTACCGTTACCGTAGGGTCGGGCAATAGCAATAAAATCCTCTTGATTAACTTCTCTTTGTTCAAAGAGAGTTGCTTGACTCGGTGTAGTCAGGAGACAACCCCCCAGAAGTGAAAACAATAGGGTAAATTTTAAGGATGATTTTAGATTCATAAATAGGGAGCGTTGTTATAGAGATTGTACTTGCATTTATTTTATCGATCTAGACGTAAGCCAGACAATTTTGTTTTCTTTTGCTCAATAAATCTAAAAACCTTGTTGGGTAAAACTTTTAGACTTTTTGGTTTCCAAAAAGTACCAGATCTGGTAGTGATCGGGTGGAAAATCCCTGGACTTTTTCCCTGAAAATTAGGTAATTGACCCCCTCAAAATCGCTAAAACCCTACACCCCACACCCTACACCCCACACCCTACACCCTGCCCCCACCGAAAAACTTTTTGCCGCAAACCCTAGTTATTACTCGACCTAATCCACAGTAGGATAGAGATTGCTAAAAATTGACTCTTGAGTAGAGTGGCAACAAGATGGCGAAAGCGGCGATTATTGGATTGGGAAGATCGGGAATAGCGGCGGCAAGATGCTTAAAACGGGATGGTTGGCAGGTGACATTAAGCGATCGCTCTGATTCTCCCAGTTTACAAGCAACCAAAACCAATCTGGAAAGGGAAGGAATTATTGTCAATCTTGGTCAAAATCTCAGTCTAGAGGCTTCGGACTTGCCTAATCTTATCGTGGTTAGCCCCGGGGTGCCTTGGGATGCCCCGATTTTAATTACTGCCAGAGAAAAAGGCATCGATACGATCGGAGAATTAGAATTAGCTTGGCGTTATCTGCAATCTTCCCCTTGGTTGGGTATTACGGGAACTAACGGCAAAACCACCACCACCGCCCTCTGTGCCGCTATTTTTCAAAAAGCGGGGTTAAATGCCCCTTCCTGCGGTAATATCGGCTATGCTGCCTGTGAATTGCCTTTAAAAGCCGATAAATACGATTGGATTATTGCGGAGATTAGTAGTTATCAGATCGAGTCCAGTCGGGATTTATCGCCGAAAATCGGCATCTGGACAACTTTTACCCCCGATCACCTCAGTCGTCATCAAACCCTGGAAAATTATTATCAGATTAAAGCCTCTTTACTGCAAAGAAGCGATCGCCAAATCCTCAACGGTGATGATCCCTATCTGCGTCAAATCGGTGTTAGTCAATGGCAACAAGCTTATTGGACTTCTGTGAAGGGCAAAGCTGCGCTTTTGGGCGATCCTAGTCGTGGTGTTTATCTCCAAGATAACTGGATCGTGGCTTTTGGGGAGTTAATTGCCCCGGTTAATCTCCTGAAAATGGTGGGTAGTCACAATCAGCAGAATTTGCTTATGGCTGTGGCCGCCGCTAGATTGGCAGGAATCGAGAAAAAAGCCATTACCGAAGCGATCGCCACTTTCCCCGGGGTTGCCCATCGTCTAGAGTATATTTGTACCTATAAAGGCATAGACTTTATTAATGATAGTAAAGCAACTAACTACGATGCCGCCGCAGTGGGCTTACAATCCGTCCCTAGTCCGGCGATTTTAATCGCGGGGGGAGAAGCGAAAGCAGGGGATGATCGGGCTTGGATCGCTGAAATTAAGGCAAAAGTCGCCACCGTGCTGCTTATTGGTGACGCTGCCGCCGATTTTGCCCGTCGTTTACAGTCGGCAGGTTATCAAGATTATGAATGTGTAGAAACGATGGACAGGGCAGTTCAACGCGCGGCTGAACTAGGACTGGCAAAAGAGGCTAAAGTGGTGTTATTATCGCCCGCTTGCGCCAGTTTTGACCAATACCAAAGTTTTGAACATCGCGGCGATCACTTTCGGCAATTGTCTTTACAGTTGTAGGGAGATGGGGAAGTGGGGAAGTGGGGAAGTGGGGAATTTCAACTAAAACCCCAACACCCTAACACCCTAAAACCCTGTTGCCGACGACTAAGACGCAATTTTTGTTCCCCAAGATACTATTTTTTGGCTAAGTTGGGTAAGATCAGGAGGAGTTAACCAAAAAAATTAAGAGAAAAACGTGCTGGGATCGTCCTTCCATCTTGATCATCTTTTTAACAAGCCCCTAATTGCCTGTCTTTTGTCCTGTGTGGGTGTCTTGCTGCCGATCCCAGTTTTAGCGACACCGGTGGCAGTGTTAAAAAGTCAAGAAAATGCCAATCAATGGACAGATATAACCGAACGTTTGCAAAATCTCGGGGTTAATTACTGCATTCTCCAGAGTAATCAGTGGCAAAGCGACGCGGATTTAAATAAAATTAAGGTTCTAATCATCCCCAACGTCGAGACTATTTCCGGTTTACAAGCTGATGTCTTGAGTCGTTGGCTTAATCGCGGTGGTAAAATTATTGTCACCGGTCCGGCGGGGAATCTTTCGGAACCTGCTGTGCGTCATCAATTGCGATCGCTATTTGGGGCTTACTGGGCCTATCCCCACTCCCAAGCTTACACCCTGCGCCCGACTAATTTGGGTGAACTGAAAAACCAAAAACCTTTAGCCAGCAGTCTCCTCGGTGGCGTGGTTATCCCCACGGGAGTTAATAGCCAAACCGTTGCCGTCTGGGGGGCGCGCAACAATCCCCCTGCCGTTGTCCTCACTAATAACTCGATCTTTCTCGGTTGGCGCTGGGGCAGCGATGCCGTCGCTAATCTCGCCCTCGATAGCGCTTGGCTAGAAACCGCCCTGCAACGCTACGGCATTAATCGCAGTTCTTCTGTTAGCACAATTGCGCCCTATTGTCAAGGAAGCTCAACAATAGTTAATAATATTAACAATACACCATTAGCGATCTCGCGTAGCGAGCGCGTTGCGCTCGCCCCCCGTCGCCCTCTACCGCAGATTTCAGAAAATCCCCCCAGTGAAACGGCGAGATTAAGTCCGAGTACCGAGGCAATTCCCCCCAGAGCCAGCCTAACTCCTCAACAAATTAGCCAGATGACGGCGGAATTGCAGGGATTAATCGGGCGTTATGGGGTGACTCTCTTAGCTTTAGAGGCCAGCAACAGTAATATATCCAATACTGATAAATCCTTAGCACAAGCATTTCATAATCGCGGGAAAAATTCCCCCACCTCAGATACAGCCAGACGATTCCGTTTAGCTCTAGAAAATGCCCAAGGAACCTTAAATAATTTTCAGAATTTAATTGCTCAGGGGGCCTATACCCAAGCGCGAGAATTTTGGTTACAAGCGCGGCGAAATCTTTGGGATAATTATCCCACTAATCGACAATTTGCCCAGCCAGAAATACGGGCAATGTGGTTAGATAGAGGCACGATCGTAGAAGCTAAAAATGAGGACGATTTAGCTAAAGTATTTGATCGCATGGCGGCAGCGGGTATTAATGTGGTCTTTTTCGAGACAGTTAATGCTAGTTATACTATTTATCCCAGTCAAGTTGCCCCCGAACAAAACCCTTTAACCAGAGGTTGGGATCCCCTAAAAGTTGCCGTTAAATTAGCCCATGAACGCAATATGGAAATCCACGCCTGGGTGTGGGTTTTTGCGGCGGCTAATCAAGCTCATAATAAAGTATTAGAGCAACCATTAGATTATCTAGGTCCGGTTTTATCCCGTAATCCCGATTGGGGGGCAACTAATAAAAGTGGTGGTTCTTTTGATTACAGTCAAGGCATGAAAAAGGCCTTTTTTGATCCTGCTAATCCCCAGGTACAGAACTATCTTTTATCTCTTTACGAGGAAATTGTCAAGAATTATGATGTGGATGGCTTGCAGTTAGATTATATTCGCTATCCCTTCCAGAGTCAAGATTCTAATCAAACCTATGGTTATGGTAAATCCGGCCGCTGGTTATTTAAACAAATGACGGGAGTTGATCCAATTACTTTAAATCCCCGGGGTGCTTTATGGGAACAATGGACTAGCTTTAAAATCCGTCAGGTTGATACTTTTGTCTCGCAGGTTTCTACTCGCTTAAAACAGATTCGCCCCCACTTAAAAATGTCGGCGGCGGTGTTTCCCCTAGAACAAAAAGAACGATTATATCGTATTCAACAAAACTGGGAAGAATGGGGACAAAATCAATGGATAGACCTGATATTTTTAATGACTTATGCTCTCGATACAGGGACTTTAGAAGATAAAACCAAATCTTTATTTGATCGCCAAATTGCAGGAAATGCTCTGATTATACCCGGTATCCGTCTGTTAAAAGTACCCGATCAAGTCACGATCGATCAACTACAATTTATTCGCAATCTTCCCACTTCGGGATTCGCTCTTTTTGCCACAGAAAATCTCAATCCCAACTTGCAAACAATTCTTAATCGCATTCAGGGATCGATAATTACGAAAAAAGCCGAACCTTTACCCCACCGTCAACCCTTCAAAACGGCGGCGGCGAGGTTTAATTCCCTGCGTCAAGAGTGGAGTTTTTTAATAATAAATAATTTATGGGCAATGGAGGAGGGAACCTTAAAAGCTTGGGGGCAAGAAGTGGACGAAATGGCTAATCTATTAGAACAATTGGCTAATAATCCCAGCCCTCGCAATTTGACTTTAACTCAAAATGCTTTAAAGCGATTTAGCTATAAATTTAAATCTGTGATGTCCAGACAAAAAGATTTATCTGCCTATCAAATACAGGTCTGGGAAAATCGCCTCGCAACCCTACAAAGTCTCTTAAGTTATGGTCAAATGGTTGAGTTTTAATTAAGGCAAAAGGTAGGAGGCAGGTTTTGGGGTTTTAGGGTTTTAGGGTTTTAGTTCAATTTCCCCACTTCCCCACCTCCCCACTTCATAATTCATCATTCCCACACCCCACACCCCACACCCCACACCCCACACCCCACACCCCACACCCCACACCCTCTTGTCAGAGGCCAGCCCGAATATGTAACAATTTATGGGAGAAACCCCAAGCAAATTTAACGAGAAAAACATGGCAGCTACAATTAAGAAAGGAGCTTTAGTCCGCGTGGTGACGGGAAACCTAGAAAATAGCCTCGAAGCCCTAGCCAGCGATCGCCGTTTACCCAGTTATATGTTCAACTCGACAGCAGAAGTCTTGGATGTAAAAGATGATTACGCTTTGATTAAATTCTATGTTCCTACCCCCAGTGTGTGGCTAAAGCTCGAACAACTGGAACCCGTCTGATGAGGATATTGCCTCATCCATAAACCATGGCTGACTTCTACGATAAACTCCTCCCCTGTCAATCGCCCCGAGTCTCGGTTATTGGTGCTGGTAACGTCGGACGCACCTTGGCCCAACGCATCGCCGAAAAAAACCTCGCCGATGTGGTTCTCCTTGATATCGTCAATGGTTTACCCCAGGGTATTGCCCTAGATTTGATGGAAGCTCAGGGCATAGAACTGCACGACAGCGAGATTATCGGCACTAATAACTACGAAGACACGGCAGGCTCGGATATTGTCGTGATTACGGCTGGATTAGCCAGAAAACCGGGCATGAGTCGCGATGATCTCATGAATGTCAATGCCAAAATTGTCGTCGAGGCCGCCACTAAATGCCTCAAGTATTCTCCGGAAGCCATTTTTATCGTCATCACCAATCCCCTTGATGTGATGACCTATCTAGTCTGGCAAGCAACCGGTTTACCCCCCCAAAGAGTGATGGGAATGGCGGGAGTCCTCGATTCTTCCCGTTTACAAACCTTTATCGCCATGGAGTTGGGGGTTAGTACCGCCGACGTTCATGCTATGGTCTTGGGTGGTCACGGTGATTTAATGTTACCCCTACCCCGTTACTGTACCGTCAGTGGTGTGCCGATTACCGAATTAATGGACGAGATGACGATTAATCGTCTAGTGGAGAGAACTCGCAACGGTGGGGCTGAAATCGTCAAATTACTGCAAACTGGCGGTGCTTATTACGCCCCTGCTTCCTCTGCCTGTACCATGGTCGAGACGATATTGAGAAATCAATCCCGTTTACTGCCAGCCGCAGCCTATCTTAAGGGTGAATACGGTTTACAGGATGTCTATCTGGGGGTTCCCTGTCGCCTAGGCTGTCGGGGTGTGGAAAGTATTCTGGAAGTGCGTTTGACCGATGCTGAACGTCTGGATCTACACACTTCTGCCGCCTCAGTTCGTCAGAATGTTCATTTAGCCCTTGACAGTCTCAAGGTTTTGATGTAGTTAAACTGCCCGCGAATTTAAATTGCTGGTTGAGATGAGGCAAGAGGCAAAAAGCACGACCCCCCCAACCCCCAGTTCGTAGGGCTGTTTCATTCTCCCATCAGAATATCAAAAGTAAAAGCGATCACTGTCTTTGTAAAATGAGGAGTGACCGCCAACCTTTTAAATATATGTTGAGCTTAATAGAAAAACTGAAA
>NZ_SFBZ01000155.1:0-2678 GCF_007095495.1 Microcystis sp. M_QC_C_20170808_M9Col
GATTTATGATTTTCCTTGATCTATCTGGGTTTCAGCGATTTTGGGCTTCTCGAAGTAAATCCCAAGCGGGGATTGGAGTTGAGGCTTTTCTCGATTTGTTTTTTGTCTAAGTCCCACTAATTGACCCCCTAAAAATCGGTAAAACCCGACACCCTACACCCGACACCCTACGCCTAGGAAAAACTTTTTCAGCAAACCCTATTTATACGGGGGAAGTTCAGGTATAACGACCCGTTGATTAAAAACAAAAATCGGGTGTTGGCTTGTGTTAGAATCAATGCCAAGAAAAAAGCTAAAAGCTAGAAATCCTCCCAGGGCATCTAACCTTTAGCTGTTTCGCGCTCACAGTTATCAATGTCTTGCACACATTGGTAACTGTTATTTTTGCTTATTGAAACGGGAACCCAATCCTAAACCACCCACTGCCAGAAGTCCGAGGATAGTGCCTGGTTCGGGTACTTTTTTAGTAGCTTGTAGGAATTTATTCGATAAGGAATTCAGGACTGGCGTTCCACTGGTATTAGGGGTAATTTTATCCGTGACCGTGAGCTTTCGCAAATGACCCGAAAGATAAGAGAAATCACCATTAGGATCAGGTAAGCCGTTAGTTGAAGTTAAGATAAACCCAGGTACCTCAGCCAATGTCTTCTCTACCTTCCCGTAGCCAACAGGTGAGTTGACATTCACGTCTGAATCTACTTGAACCCCCTTAAAATACTTGAGGGGATCAGGATTTGTGATCTCGATTGTGTACGAGAAAGCCGCAGAAAGACTGAATGGTGATCCTTTTGGGGTGAATAGAACCTGATACTCGTCACCCATTTCCATAAGTTCAATTTCGTCGTCGTTCCGTATCACATCGTCATCCACGCCAATATCGACGTATGTAACCTTTTTGTCGCCGACAGAAAGACTTGTTCCGTTTTTGAATTCGAACCACTTTGCTGAAAGCTGCGCGGCATTCGCACAGGTAGCGGTAAGCACCGCGCCAGCCAGAACCCCAATCGCTAGAGAGCCAGAAGCAAGGGTTTTGGTTAATTTGTTTGTTGTCATCATAACTGAATTATCCAGCGTTAATTGTTTGATAAGATCAAGGTCAAGAAAAGTTAAAAAAACCTTAAGTTTTGTCGATAACTTTTTTTTGACTTGACTGAAGTTTAACGGGTTCTTCGTTACTTGGTATGGTTTGATCGGGTGGCATAAATCGACTAAAGCCTTATCTGGCAAGAGACTTAATTGATTAGTTCGTTCTAGATTGACGAAAATCTTTAAATGTCTTTCCATATAAGGTTTTCATCCCTTGTAACCCCATCCATCGCATAACACAAACTGAAGAACCGTATAACGAAACTTCCAACAACCAAACAAGCGTTTTAGGAAAAATCTTGCACTCCGTAATAAAACTTAACATTTATCGATAGGAACATCCTAATGGGACTTAAACACAGAACCGAACTTTTTTAGCTATAATCAAGTCATAGTAGGCTTTCACGTCAAAATACGCCCATGGGAGAAACGACCCCATCCGCTATGCCGCCCTGCTTCGAGAGATGGTGCGCTAGATTCGATGACTGTTTCAAAAACCAGTCGCAAAAAGATGGCTTCCGACAATATTTAGGCGGATTATTAGGAGAAAGCGAGCGAAAAAACCTAACCCAGATGGCGGATAACTCGGTGGGGTTGGTTTATCACCGATTACATCACTTTTTAACCGAAGCTCCTTGGTCGGCGCTGGTGTAGCAACATCAGTATCGACCTCCATCTTAAGGTATTTGATTATTGGTAATTAAAACTTTAAGCTGTTCTTTGTTATAAGAATTAGTTAAAAGTTGGGTTACGAGTTCAGGAATAAAAGATGTATTATGTAGTTTACAAAGCTGAACAAGTCGATTTACCAACACTGCATCTATAGCGTTTCCTGTTGGCAAGAGGTACATTGTCGATGGTGAAAAGCTTAATCAGCAAAGGTTTAAATGTGCCACACAGATGTGAGAAACGCTATATCTTCTTTGACATTACACGCTCAGATTCAGGTAAATCGGCTATAAAAATATGTTCGTCATTTTGCTTTTGTGGTTGTTGAATTACATAACCTGTCTTGTAAAGAAGATAGATCGCCGAACGTAATTCTCCGCGAGTTCGGTTATGTCCGAATGCTTCAATCAAATATTCAAACTCCTCACTTCTGGTGAAGCCGTCTGGAAAACGTTCTTTCAAATTTTTCAAGGCATCGCAGAGGAAAGATGATTCACAAGATCGCCAACTGCTTTTGCGTAAAAGGCGCTTGTATAAATCAACTGTAGGTTCTACTAAAGTACTTCCTGAGTTTGTTGTCGTCAGGGTGATTTCATTAGATTTATCTCCAGTTTCTTCAGCTTTTGCGTGCCAAGTTTGTTTAACTTGATATAGTTTGACTATTTCAGGTGCGCTTTGGAGGAATTTCATGAATCCACCAAACCCTAAATTATGCTCATCAAATGCCGAATCAATTTCAAGCATTTCATTTTTTAACGTAGAAAGGCTGACACCATCTGGAAATTTACCAAGTACACGTTCTAGTGGGACTTAAACAAATTTCAAGCCCAAACAAAGCCTAAACTGGCTTTGTCAGCGGCAAACACATCCCGATTCTCGGTCAGCCACTCAAAGAAACGGAAAGACATCGCTGTCCGAAAAGC
>NZ_SFBZ01000156.1:0-5883 GCF_007095495.1 Microcystis sp. M_QC_C_20170808_M9Col
AAAAAAATATAGAAGAGCTAATGCAAATTAGCCGCTATCGGTTGAAGGATTACATCAAAGGACAAAGAGCGATATCGCTTGCCCTATCTACCTTCTAGCTCGCTTGTCCCCCTCTCAGAAGAACCTCCTAAATTCAAGTAAATAGAGCCTAGTTGATCTTGAATTCTAGCTTCTAATTCTTTGTCTCCTAGTTTCTGTGCAATTGATAAACTTTGCATTTGATAATCAATTGCCTGTGCATAGTTTCCTCGTTCAAAATTAACTGTTCCCAGATGAGTTAGAATAGCTGCTTCCCATTGGTAATCCTGAGCTTTCCTTGCTATCAATAAGCTCTTGTTATAGTAATCAATTGCTTGATCAAAATATCCCTGAGAGAAGTAAAGTAGCCCTATATTTCCCAGAACCCTTGACTCCATTTGTTGATTGCCAATTTCTCTATAGATAGTTAGTGCTTTTTCAAAAAAATGTTGTGCTTGCTCAAATTGACCAGCATTTCCTAATTCAATCCCTTGATCATTGAGGGAACTGGCTTCTACTAAACGGGAAGTATTGAGATTTTGGCTGAGAGTTTGGTGTTGGCGTGACTGAGTTGAGGAAATATTTGAGTCTGGAACTGTACCCGTTAAGGATTGCCAAATTTGTTCATGTACTTTTAACAAGTCACGATCATTAATTTCTCTAGCAATATCTAAACTTTGCTGAAGATACTCTTTTCCTCTAGTAATATCTTTTTGGAAAATATACGCCCCACCTAAGTTAAATAAAATATTGCCTTCTAGATAACGATTAGGAATTTCTCTGGCAAGTTTTAATGCTCTTTCCAGATAGTTAATTGCGACAGGATAGTTTTCTTGAAAGCTGGATATATAGCCAAGCAATGCTAAAACTTCTGCTTGAGATTCATAATCACCAAGTTTCTGATAAATTGCTAATGCTTGCTGATATAAACGTATGCCCTCGTTAAATTGATGAGATTTGATATGTCTAATACCCTGTTGTAACAGTTGGTCTGCTTCAGATTTGAGATCGCCTACTGTTTGAGACAATACCTCCGACTCAAACGATGATCCTAGAAAATTAGGAAGATGTGGAGACGAAAAAATCGAAAGAGGAAAACCCAAAGAGACAAGTAACGAAATACTAACAAGATTAATAGAATTACAACGAAGATTCATTGAAGTGTTCCTCTGACTAAAGTTAAGAACTAGACAACAACCTCAAAAGTAATCGACATAGCAGCCATCTGTCGAGTATCAATCTGACGCACTCTTGAATTAGAAACTGTCCCACTCCCCCGACTTCCCCCATCTAAATCATCCAGAAGGCTAGAAATTGCCTCATCTGGCTGAGTTAAATCTATAGGTGTCCCTCTCAGATTATCCCCTCTCTCTGTAGCTAAAACCTGCAACAATTCCACAGCTTTGGTGGCTCTTCGGTTTGTGTTATGCAATGGAGGGGAGTTATAAGGGATGGAACCCTTATATAGAAAGGCATTTAGCTATTTTTGTCAATTGTTTTTTATCTAGAGCGAACTAATCAATTAAAGAGCCGCTTTGGTTAAAGGAGTCGTAGTAGCAATAACCAACACTTCCGCTATTCCCGTTTCACCCGCTACCTTAAATTTATACCTTTCCCCTCGATTTCGATCGGGAATCTGAATTTTTTCCCCCGGAGTCACAGGAGAATTATCTCCCGTCCCCGGTAAAGGCGAAAGCACGGTAAGCGTCCCATCTACGCTAATAAGTAAAACAGTAATATAGAGAGGAACTAACTCGTTATTTTGTACGAGAAATTGCACTTGAGTCCCCTGCTTGATTTTTTGCGCGTTACTGGTTAAACCGCGCACCCCTCTATTTTGACTGAAACTGCCTGACTTTGCACTCCTAACTGTAAACGATTCTGCCACCAATTGGCTGCCATCTACCGCTTCCATCGCCGCAGCTACACTCAGACGGGAAGAAGAATTATTAAGAGTTAACTTGACTAATCTTGCTGCTAACAAGGATTTTAACTTAGGGCGTAATCGCTCAACGGCATCTGTTACTTTTTCCCCGGCAATTCCCGCCGAGTCGGGAACCAAATCCAATGCAGGAGAAAATAAAGCAATACTGCCGACTTCTGGCAATTTTTTCACTTTTAATTGCTGTAATTGCTGATGATAAATGGGGGAAATTCGCCCTAGAATATAGTGAAAATTGGTTTGCTCTAAAGACACCACTTCAATGCGTTTAATCGCTTCTAAAGCTTGTTTAGCTTGCTGTAAAGAAGCATCTAAACCAATTCGTAGAGTTAAATTACTGGGAATTGCCCGCGATCGCTCTTGAAGTAGAGTCCCGGAAGCAATATTAGATCTTGTCTGCATCAGTTTCCCCTTAGCTGTCAACTCTTGACGGGACTCTATCTGAACTTGACCTCGTTCTTTTCCTTCCCCATCCACTAAAGTTAAAATTGCCCCCCGACCGAATGCTTCTAAGGTACGCGGATCGATCCCTCCCAAAAACAGGTCAACCTGATTTCCCTGCACTTGAGTGACCACAGCTTCAGCAGGGATTTTCTGATCTGGTTTGAGAAAATAAACCGCTTGCTGGCTGTTGTTACTTCCCTCCCTAGTATTAAATTCCGGTTGCTGTAATAAACCAGCCGTCGGGAAATATTCCCGTAAAATGCGATCGGTAGTCGCCGTCGCACTCACCATCACTTGACTGACTGACTCGCCTCCCGTTTGCTGCCAGAGATAGCGAGTCAAGATATATGTAAAGATACCAGCAGCCGTATCACCAAAGGAAGCATCGATCGCCGCTTGGTCAGTTCTAGCAGCCGCCAGCATTATGCCTTTGGGAACGCCTTTTTTTCGCTCTGTGGCCAAGTCTGAAGCGGTCAAGTTGAGTCTGGACATCAGTTGTTTTTGATATTCCTGTTCCTGGGGACTTGCTAACAGTTGGATGTTAGAGTTTTCAGTCCGGTTTAACTCCCGATTTCCATGGCGCAATCGCACAGTTAAGATGCCCTTTCTCGCCCCTCCAGAGTGACAACTATCCAGAATAAAAGTGACATTTTCTGTATTAATTGCTTGCATCAACAACCACAAAGTATGACCTGTAATATCATTGACTTTTCCTTCTTTATTGGGATAACCTGGAGGCAGAATGCTATCAACAGGAACAATCGTTATAACTTGCCCATCTTGGGAGCATCTCATTTATGCAAGTGAGTAATTATACTTATCCATAAAACTGTTTTCTAGCAAGGCTTTCAAAATAGCTTGACATAAAAACCTGATTTAGGGGTTACAAAGGTGAGATGCTGGGATCAAAAACTTGAGAACCATGACCAGAAAAGTGAAAAACTACCACATCACCGGGTTGCGCCCATTTAATTAAATGCTCCTCAAACGCTTGTAGGATATTCTCACGAGTTGCTTCATGATCAGTTAAAAGCAAAATTTGATCGGACTGAAATCCAAAACGGTGAATGAGTAATTCCTGTTGTAGTTTGACATCATTGACTGCGCCTTCAAGGGGTATCCATCTAGTATCGGGGTAATTATTAACACCCACTAACAACGCCCGTTTACGAGGTGTATTCTCTGCCAGTACGCTACGATAAAGAATGGCTCGCTGTTTCAATTCCAACTGGCTTAATCCTAAAGTGGCTAATAAAGAACCAGTCAGGGATAGTAATTGCCTACGCTTAATTCTAGTCATAAAATTTCCCTACCTATTTAATACTACCAAATCTTGATACTGAAAGCATTTATTATTGTGGTTTGGGGGGAATTTGCCCGGCCGTTAAGGTGACAATTTAGCCATCTTTTAAAATGCCGATAGACTCTCCTAGGCGCCGGTGTCTCTCCATCGCCTCCGCAATCGCTATTCTCACACCAGCATGAATTTTCTGATACAGTTCTGTTAAGGTGGGTTCAGTCATTTGAGTTCCAGATAGATAATCCAAGTATCGCATAAGGATAAATACAACTGGGTCACGTTAATAAGCTAAGACGCATTTAAACCGCTTATTCTTAGATTAGCCGAACCTCCTCCAATCCCTTTACTGTTGCCTTTTGCCTCTTGCCTTTTGCCTCGTCTCAACAAGCAATTTAAATTACGAACAGCTTACGTCCCCGCTTATAACGACGACGAACCACATCTTCGGGAATATTATGACCGCCACTGGCTACCTTTCTGTGAACTCTCTCTAAAGACTGATGATTTCCTCCCCTTCTTTTGTGTGTACTTTGTCCGCCTAAATCTTTTAAACTAGAAACATCGGAACTCAATACTGGAGAAACTTCTTATGTCGGAAACCTCTTATCTTTAATTCCACCCACTTACTTAGGAAATCACCATGGAACTTGATCAACGAATAGCCGATTTTTATGACTCCTCTAGTGGACTGTGGGAAAGGATTTGGGGCGAACATATGCACCATGGTTACTACGGTCGCGGTGGCAAGATTAAACTCGATCGCCGTCAGGCACAAATTGATTTAATAGAAGAATTATTAACTTGGGGTGGTGTCACCGGCGCTAATCAGATTCTCGATGTCGGTTGTGGCATTGGTGGCAGTAGCCTTTATCTGGCCGAAAAATTTCACAGTCAAGCGGTGGGGATTACCCTATCCCCGGTACAAGCCGCTAGAGCCAGCCAAAGAGCGCAAGAGTTCAATTTAGAAGAAAAAGTCAGTTTTTGTGTGGCTGATGCCCTAAAAACCCCCTTTCCTGAGAATAATTTTGATCTGGTCTGGTCTTTGGAAAGTGGCGAACATATGCCCGATAAAAGGCAATTTCTGCGGGAATGTTATCGGGTTTTGCAGCCCAGAGGGACTTTTTTGATGGCCACTTGGTGTCATCGTCCCACCACTTCTCTGGCCGGTAATTTAACGGAAGGGGAGATTAAACTATTAAACGAGATTTATCGGGTTTATTGTCTCCCCTATGTGATTTCTTTGCCAGAATACGCTGATATTGCCCGTGAAGTTGGCTTTCAAGACCTAAAAACCGATGATTGGTCTCTATCGGTGGCGGCCTTTTGGGATGTGGTGATTGACTCGGCCCTAACCATAGATGCGATCGCTGGTTTGTTAGCAAGCGGTTACACTACTATCCAAGGAGCTTTATCTTTAGGGTTAATGCGGCGCGGTTACGAGTCGGGTTTAATTCGTTTTGGCTTACTGCAAGGGAAAAAATAAGGGAGCATCTCACCTTTGTAACCCCTAAATCAGGTTTTTATGTCAAGCTATTTTGAAAGCCTTGCTAGAAAACAGTTTTAGGGGTAAGTATAATTACTCACTTGCATAAATGAGATGCTCCCAAAAATAAAGGCCGATCTCTCCATTTCTTTTTAACAAAACTTAACAATTATTGGCAAAATTTTGCTTGCTTTTGTGGGGAGATTTTGAGATAATGTTTTTAAAAGATTTTATTCATAATGGTAATGTTTGCACTTTAGCAAATTTGCACAGATACCCATTATGAGAAAAGCATAAGGCAAACCGCCGACAAAGTCAAGTCCTTTCCCCTACTTAGGGTCTGCTGAATAAATCTAAAAACCTTGTTGGATAAGACTTTTGGACTTTTTTCCCCTCAAAAAGTGCCAGCCATTGCGGGGATCGGGGGAAAATTCCGGGACTTTTTCCCTGAAAATTAGGTAGTTGACCACCTCAAAACTGGTAAAACCCCACACCCCACCTGCCCCCCCCGATGTCGGGTAGGGCTGTTTCATTCTCCGAATCTAATTCTTTTTTTGCTACCTTTAATCCCTTATAAGGTAAGCAAAGCACGACGTTTTTAAAAATTTTCAGCTATGTATTTCCGAGAAATCGACTAAAAACGTTGCCAGATAAGGATTTGAGAGAATGACATTTGCGAGAATGAAACGACCCTAC
>NZ_SFBZ01000157.1:0-27013 GCF_007095495.1 Microcystis sp. M_QC_C_20170808_M9Col
TAATGGCAGAGGCTAACTCAAATTGTAAGATGCTGTGTTTTCCTTTGGGCATAGGTTTTTGAGTGACAATTCCATGATAATATTCCCTAGCAGGCTTAGTTTCTGGAAGGGCAAGAAATGCTTCGAGGGAAAGGGATTGTTTATCTTCTATTGTGGTAAACATTGATTGATTTCTCCGCTCTTGAGGTGTTTTCCATTATCAAAGGAGTTTATGGTTACAGAAAGGGGTTCATTCCATATATTCCTTTGAGTGGTTTTCTATGAGATACTTGGCATAGTGCCGAAGTTCGTGCTTTAGAGACTCTGGCATTGTCGAAACTGTTGGTAAGATTTATGGATCATCTAAATCCTCAGAAAAAGAAACCGCAAAAGTGGGTTAAATTGCTTCCTAGTTACCATTGTAAAATAATTAAGAGAATTTATTCATAATCAGTCCAATATCTTTAACCAAAAAGTAAATTATGCAAGATTTCTAAACGCTGGTCATCTTCACGAACAATAGCACCATAATAATTTTTTTTATTCTCTAGCCAGAGTAATTCAAACTCGATCGCCTTGGGTAAAGCCAAACTGAAATTATCCAAAGCTTGGGGACAATCAAAGATAACTTTGCGCGTCTCGAAGCGGTCAAAATGTCCTTGGCAGAACATTTTGAAAAACGGTAAAGAATGCAGTGACACCCCACCCCCAATGGCAACAGTCAAACCGGCAGCCTTAGCTTTTTTTGCCAAAGGTAAAGCCAGAGCCAAAACTTGCTCGCTATTCACATCCTGACGGGTTAATCCCAAAGAACAGGCTAAATCCATCCGTCCGATCACGATACCATGGAGAGATTTTATCTCTGGAATCGCCAACATTTCCTGAAAATTCTCACAGGCAGTAATCGTTTCGATATTAACTAATAGCTCCACATCTTCCACCCCTTGGTCAGCTAAAACCCTCCTGGCTGCCCGCAGATATTTTTGTAAAGCGTAGGCTGTTTCTACCATGGGAGCAATCAAGCGATCGACTCCTAAATTAACCGCATCAAAGATATCTCTGATCGCTTCGCAACCGGCGATTTTCAGATTAAAATCTACCCCCGCTTTCAGACTAATTTCTTTCAACCGCATCGCTTCCGTCAGTCGGGTTCCTTCCGTCTCGAATTCCGCTTTTACCCCTGAAACATGGTGATCTTCCCTGAGTTCTCTTAACAGTTGCACCATTTTTTTTTCTAAGGAATTCATGATTTTAATCGTTCAAAATCGGTAACTGCTAGATGAGCCTTGTTGATTATAGCCGATCTGCGAAAAGCCGATAGCTGAGGACTAAGTAGGTAGGTGTTAAAAATTGTCAGATGCCCTCTTATTCAGGAGGGATTAAGGGGGTGCCGATCCCCCCTTATCAAGGGGGGCAGGGGGGATCGAACCCAAAATCTATCTTCAATTTAATTAAAACCAGCTACTTAAGAGACCATTAAAATACCCTAAACAAGGGGACAAGAGCGACAAAATACCGGCATAATGAACAAGGCCGTCTGATTTTTTTCTGGCCACATCCTTTCTATACTACATTCGTAATATAAGTAATTCTCTAGTTAGACTATGCGAACTCACTACTGTGGCGACCTTAGCGCGATCGAAATTGAAAAAAGTGTCACCCTCTTCGGTTGGGTCGATCGCCGTCGCGATCACGGTGGCGTTATTTTTATTGATCTACGGGATCGCAGTGGTATTGTCCAGATCGTCAGTGATCCCCAACGAACTCCCGCTTCCTACCCGATCGCTGAAACCGTCAGAAACGAGTATGTCCTCAAGGTGACGGGAACAGTCAGTCAAAGGCCTACCGAATCCCTTAACCCGCGCATTGCCACTGGAGAAATCGAAATTTACGCCACTAGCATCGAGATTCTCAACGGGGTTACTAAACAACTGCCTTTTGTCGTCTCCAGTTCCGAAAGTGAATCGGTCCGGGAAGATGTGCGCTTGCGATACCGCTATCTAGACCTACGCCGGGAGCGTATGAGTCAGAATTTACAACTACGTCACCAAGTTGTCAAGGAAATGCGCCGTTTTCTCGAAGATGAACAGCATTTTATCGAAGTGGAAACGCCAATTTTAACTCGATCGACTCCCGAAGGGGCGCGGGATTATCTGGTTCCTTCCCGTGTCAACCCCGGCCAATGGTACGCTTTACCCCAATCACCGCAGCTATTTAAGCAATTATTAATGGTGTCGGGAATGGATCGCTACTATCAAATCGCCCGCTGTTTCCGCGATGAAGATCTGCGCGCTGATCGTCAACCGGAATTTACTCAGTTGGATATGGAGATGAGTTTTCTCTCCTTACCTGAGATTTTAGCCCTGAATGAGGCTTTAATCGCTCATATCTTCAAAAAAGTCAAAAATATCGATATAAGCCTGCCCCTGCCCCGTTTAACCTATGCTGAGGCTATGGATCGCTATGGGGTCGATCGCCCTGATACCCGTTTTGGCTTGGAATTGGTCAATGTGGCGGAGATTTTTGCCGATTCGGGATTTAAGGTGTTTTCAGGTGCGATCGCTAGTGGTGGGACGGTGAAAGTTTTACCGATTCCCAACGGTAACGAGGCGATTTCTAACGTCAGAATCAAACCGGGTGGGGATTTATTCAAAGAAGCCACCGATGCGGGTGCGAAGGGAATTGCCTACATCCGCGTGCGCGAAGACTACGATTTTGATACCATCGGTGCGATTAAAGATAACCTGACAGAGGCACAAAAACAGGCTTTAATCGAGAAGACTGGCGCAAAACCGGGCCATCTGCTCTTATTTGGGGCAGGAGATACCGATACAGTCAATAAATCCCTATCCCGCCTACGCTTAGTTTTAGGGGAACAATTGGGATTAATTGATCCTGAGAAAATCAACCTCCTCTGGGTGACGGATTTCCCGATGTTTGAATACAACACCGAGGAAAAACGCCTAGAAGCATTGCATCACCCCTTTACTGCCCCTAATCCCGAAGATTTAGAGGATCTAGCCCACGCTCGCGCCCTAGCCTACGATATGATTTTTAATGGTATTGAAATCGGTGGCGGCAGTTTGCGGATCTATCAACGGGAAGTACAGGAAAAAGTCTTCGCCACCATCGGTCTATCCCCAGAGGAAGCCTATAATAAATTCGGCTTTTTGTTAGAAGCTTTTGAATACGGAACCCCTCCCCACGGTGGCATCGCCTACGGTTTAGATCGCTTGGTGATGTTGTTAGCGGGGGAAGAATCGATTCGCGATGTGATTGCTTTCCCGAAAACCCAGCAAGCTAGTTGTTTACTCACTTCTGCACCTTCAACAGTGGCAGCGAAGCAATTAAAGGAATTATCCGTTGCTTCTACCTACAAACCGCCATCCTAAGATTAGGGTGGGCATTGCCCACCTAATTTTTGCAAGTCTGTTGACACTAAGTTAAATTCTTTTCTGCTACAGAGTCCTCCCCGCACCGCACACCACCCGAAAACCGACGTCGAGGTTGCGTTTGACGCGGCCGAAGTAGTAGCCGTAGCGGTAAGCGGAACGGCAGAGACTCGGATCGAAGTACCAAGAACCGCCCCGCGCAGGAGAACGATTATCATTCCCATTTTCTATCCAAGCACTGCCATTCGTCGGCGCACCGTCATAATTATCGTGCCAAGTATCGGCGCACCATTCCCAGACATTGCCGTGCATATCGTACAGTCCGAAGGCATTGGGGGGAAATTGTCCCACGGGAGTCGTTTGTTGTCGATATTCTCCCTTCGCTTCTTCTGCGTAGGTTTTGCTGGCATTGTAGTTAGCCAATTCCCCCGTAATGGTTTCCCCAAAGTAGAATGGGGTGGTGGTTCCAGCACGACAAGCGTATTCCCATTCCGCTTCACTCGGTAGTCGGTATTCCTGTTTTGTTTCCCTTGATAGTCGTTTACAGAATTCCGTTGCTTGATACCAGTTGACACTTTCTACGGGTAGCTCATCCCCTTTGAAGTTAGAAGGGTTTGTCTCTAGGTCGATGTCTATTTTAGCGGTTGCAGCGATCGCTCTCCACTGGGACTGGGTGATGGGATAACGTCCCATGTAGAAAGAAGAAACGGTTACTCGATGTTGAGGTCTTTCCCATCTAAATTCTTCCCAACCAAATTTTTTTACCAGTCTTTCGATTTCCTCGTCTTCTGTTCCCATCAGGAAAGTTCCCCCCAGGATGGCGACCATTTCTAAGGTGATGCCGTTGCCCAAATCTTCCCTGAAATATTGGGACTGTTTCGACTCTTTTTTGATTTGCTCACCCTTAGCATTTACTCCCACGATCTCAAAGTTAAATACTGATAACGGTGGCGTGACGATTACGGTCTTTTTTGGTTCTTCTGGAACGATTACCGGTTGTTTTGGTTCTTCTGGAACGATTACGGGTTTTTTTGGCTCTTCCGGTTCAGGATTGAACTGATGGGTAATTGCTCTTTCTAGTTGCTCAAATCCGTCTTCTTCCCAATAATCAAGCCAGTGGAGGTCTCGCAGGTTCAAGCCATACTCCTCCTGTCGCAGGTCGGGGATATCGCATTCATCCAATCTCAGCGGAATGAGGTAGATTGAATTCGGCGGTCTGTCAGCATATTGATTGAGGGCCATTTTAAATTCCCGCTGCACGAATCCTTGTTTAGCAATCGAGCGTTGGGAGAGACAAGCGATGAACAGTTGACTATTTGCGATCGCCTTGGGGATGACTGAACGCCAGTTCTGGCCTGGAATCAGGTCTTTTTTATCCAACCAAGGTTTATATCCCGCTTGCTTAAGGCGCTCATGCAGTGCCAAAACTGCTGGTTTGTCCTCACTAGCGTGAGCTAGGAAAATTTGAATCTCTGACTTTTTCATAACTTTTTCTTATGACCACAAGTAGGGGAGAGCCAGATTAACTGGCAGAAAATCTCTAAATAGGGCTTGCTGAAAAAGTACGGGCGAAGCATTCGGATAGAAAATCTCCAGTTTCACCGATAGGTTATTGCCCGAATGCTTCGCCCCTACAGGACGCAGGCCGATGAAGACGCAAGGTTTTGAAGGACGATTCTCTCAAAATCTGGCACCTGTTTCAAGAGAAGAGCCACAAAACCCTTACCTTGCCTACATTTCACATTTATTCAGCCAACCCTAAATAAACCATTTAATTGATTATTACTCATTCTTAATTCTCCTGTCTCGGAGTCTCCTAACGACCGGCTCCACCAACAAACTTTTTCAGCAAACCCTAGTTAATTATTTTTAGCTAGTTGACTAACAACCCATGCTCTTGAATTCTTTTCTGCCCTCACTTCATCCTCTTTAGCAGTGGCTAAAAATTCCTAGAGTTTAGTTTTGGGAACTAGGGGAAAAGTGCAGGGTAAGCGCATCTTAACAATCCTTGACAATTGTTAAGCAAAAATCGACCAAATGGGTCGAGTTCGCCCCTACAAAATCGACCCGCCTAAGGGCGGGAAAGAAAAGAAAAAAGAAAAAATAGGGAATGAGGGTAAAAGGGGAAAAAGGCAAAAGGGTTAGAGAGTTCTCCCGAATACGCAGACTACCCGAAAACCGTAATTGTTGATGCGGTTGACGCGGCGGAAGTAGTAGTCGTAGCGAATCGCGGAACGGCAGTAATTAGGATTGTAGCCCCAGGAACCGCCCCGCAGAGGAGAACGATTATCATTACCATTTTCTATCCAGACACTGCCATCCGTCGGCGCACCGTCATAGTTATCGTGCCAAGTATCGGCGCACCACTCCCGGACATTGCCGTGCATATCGTACAGTCCAAAGGCGTTTGGGGGAAATTGTCCCACGGGAGTTGTTTCGTTTCGATATTCTCCGTTCGGTTCATCGGCGTAGGTATTACTGGCATTGTAGTTAGCCAATTCCCCCGTAATGGTTTCCCCAAAGTAAAACGGGGTGGTGGTTCCAGCACGACAAGCGTACTCCCATTCCGCTTCACTCGGTAGTCGGTATTCCCCTCCCGTTAGTTTAGATAATCTCGCGCAGAACTCGACGGCATCGTACCAGTTGACTTGTTCCACGGGTCTATCCCAGTGCGTGGGCGATCCCCCCCTAGCCCCCCCTTCAAAAGGGGGGGAATCGGAAGCCCCCCTTTTTAAGGGGGGTTTGGGGGGATCTTTAAAATAGGCTGGGTTGAAATCAAGGTCTTGTTTAACTTTTAAATCCGTGCGAGAGGCGATCGCTTTCCACTGGGCCTGGGTGATGGGGTATTTACCCATAAAGAAGGGTGGGACAGTTACTTCATGTTGTGGTCTTTCCCTTCTAAATCCTTCCCAATTAAATTTTTTAACCAGTCTTTCGATTTCCTCATCTTCTGTTCCCATCAGGAAAGTTCCCCCCGGAATGGCGACCATTTCTAAGGTGATGCCTTTGCCCAGATCTTCCCTGAAATATTGGGACTGTTTCGACTCTTTTCTGATTTGCTCACCCTTCGCATTTACTCCCACCACCTCAAAGTTAAATACTGATAACAGTTGTTTTGGCTCTTCCGGTTCAAGCTTGAACTGATAGCCAATTGCTCTTTCTAGTTGCTCAAATCCGTCTTCTTCCCAATAATCAAGCCGGTGAATATCTCGCAGATTCAAGCTAACTTCTGCAAGTCGCAGATCAGGAATTTCGCATTCTTCTAACCTCATGGGAATAAAAAAAATTGTCCCCGGTAGCATCTGTCCCAAGGTATCAAGTGCAATCCTCAACTCCCGTTGGATGTATCCCTGCTTATTAGCCGATTTCCCTGACAGACAGGCGAGAAAAATCTGACTAGCTTTAATCGCTTTCGGAATTTCATCTCGCCAAATTTGACCCGGAATCAGGTCTTTTTTATCCAACCAAGGTTTATATCCCGCTTGCTTAAGGCGGTCATACAGTGCCAAAACTGCTGGTTTGTCCTCACTGGCATGGGCCAAGAAAATTTGGATCTCTGACTTTTTCATAACTTTTTCTTATGACCACAAGTAGGGGAGAGCCAGATTAACTGGCATAAAATCTCTAAATAAACCATTTAATTGATTATTACTCATTCTTAATTCTCCTGCCTACTGTCTCCTGACTACTGCCTACTGACTACTGTCTCCTGTCTCGGAGTCTCCTGTCTCGGAGTCTCCTGACTACTGCCTACTGAATCCTCACCAACCACGACGATTTCGGATTTTCACAGCAAGTCCACTTTCTCACTTTCCCCACCCGTGACCTTTTTCCGTTAGATTATAAATGGATACAAAACTTAACATTTTATCCAGAATCTACCGAGAGGGCAGACCGTGCGGCCAGATACCCTAGAAAATAACCAGCATTCAGCCGATAATTCGCTAGTTCCCGAAGTTATCGCATTTAAACCCGAAATTGAGCCAGAGGAACCCGAATACTCGCCAAAACCGACAAAAACCAACTCTTGGCTATCGGGAGGAAGGGGTTTATTTATCGGTGTGGGATTGGGGGTTTTATTGACCCTAGGGGCGACTCGTTTCGCTAATCGACCCCAAACAGCCCAAAACCCCAATACTCAGCCCGTAGCGGCAAAAAATGAAGCACCAGCACAAACAGTAACCACCACTAGGGTAGAATTTACTCCCGTGGCCCGCACCCTGAAAGCGACTGGAAGCGTGGCAGCCGATGAATTAATCCCGATTCTTTCCCAAGCGACGGGACTACAAATCAAAGAAATCTTTGTGGATGAAGGGGATAGGGTCAGCCAAGGTCAAATTTTGGCTCGTCTCGATGATACCGTCCTACAAGCGCAATTAACCCAAGCACAGGCTAATGTCGCCCAATCCCGAGCGCGTTTGGCAGAATTGCAAGCGGGTAGCCGTAAAGAGGAGATCGCTGGAGCTAAACAAACTATTCAACGCATAAAAGCCGAAATTAGTCAAGCTCGATCGGATTGGGATTTGGCCAAAAAACGCGTCCAGAGAAACCAAAGTTTAGAAGCGGAAGGAGCGATCGCCAGGGATCGTCTCGATGAAGTCCTCAATGAAGAAAGAAAGCAAGCGGCGATCGTACAACAGACCCAATCTCGTTTAGGAGAAGCAGAGCAGCAACTGGCACAATTGCAAGCTGGCAATCGTCCCGAGGTGATCGCCCAAGCTACAGCCCAATTAGCGGAAGCTCAAAGCCGTTTAGCCATTGTTAAAGCCCAATTAAACGAGACGCGCCTGATTTCCCCGGTCAGTGGCAAAATTGCCGAAAGAAATGGCCGCATCGGGGATACCACCAACGGTCAAAATGCTCTCTTTAAAATCATCGAAAATGGGCGTTTAGAGCTAAGATTACGGGTTCCTGAGAATCAATTGCCCTTAATCCGCGTCGGAGCGCCCGTTACTATCACTTCCGATGCTAATACCAGTTTAAAATTATCGGGACAGGTGCGCGAAATTAATCCCATCGTCGATGAGGCATCCCGTCAAGCAACGGTTAAAGTCGATTTAACCGACAATACAGGGTTAAAACCGGGGATGTTTTTACGAGGTGCGATCGTGACGAATACTAGCAACAGTTTAACCGTCCCCATGACCGCGGTTTTACCCCAAAAAGATAATCAAGCTCTAGTTTATTTAGTTGAACCTGATAACACCGTTACCGCCAAAACTGTGCAATTAGGTCAAATTATGCCGAATAATCGCGTGGAAATTCTCACCGGTTTACAAGCGGGCGATCGCATTGTGGCCAAAGGGGCAGCCTATCTCGGTGATGGCGACAAAATTACAGCAATCAGCGATCAGTAATCAGTAATCAGTGATCAGTAAACAGTAATCAGTAATCAGTAATCAGTGATCGGTAGCGGGGCAAACGGATGGAGAGTAAAGTTTATGATAAAGCTTATAAATTTGCCATTAGGATTGTTCAAGGCTATAAATATTTGTGTGAGACTAAACAAGAATATGTTTTGTCAAAACAGCTATTAAGGAGTGGCACTTCAATCGGGGCTAACATTGCCGAGGCTAATGGAGCTATTTCTCAAGCTGATTTTCGAGCTAAAATGTCAATAGCTTATAAGGAATGTCTAGAAACAAAGTATTGGCTGTCTCTATTGAAAGACACGAATTACATAGGGTCTGCTGAAAAAGTTTTTCGTAGGGACAGGGTGTGGGGTGTGGGGTGTGGGGTGTAGGTTTTTACCGATTCTCATCTGGTCAATTACCTAATTTTCAGAGAAAAAGTACCTGAATTTTACCCCGATCGCTTCCAGAACTGGTACTTTCAGCAAGCTCTACATAGAGGAAAGAGCCTTTCAAAGTATCAATGATGATGCGGAGGAAATTGGTAAAATGCTTTGGGCTATTCTAAAAACCTGCCAAGAAAATACCAAAAACCAAAAACCAAAAACCAAAAACTGATAACTGATAACTTACCCACTGATAACTGATAACTGATAACTGATAACTGAAATTATGGCTTTTAATATTTCTAATTGGTCTATCAAAAATCCCATTCCGACGATCCTGATCTCCCTGGTTATGGCCTTAATGGGATACATTGCCTTTCTAGGATTAGGGATCGATCGCTCTCCTAATATTGACATTCCGGCCGTGATTATCACCGTTAATCAACCCGGCGCAGGTCCAGAGGAATTGGAAACCCAAGTCACCAAAAAAGTCGAGGATGCGGTGGCTGCTTTGGGTAATATCGATCAAATTACTTCTACCATCAACGAAGGCAGCAGCACCACCACCGTTAACTTTATCCTTGGCACTAACAGCGATCGCGCTACCAATGATGTGCGTAATGCCATAGCGCAAATTAGGCAGGATTTACCCCAAGATACTAACGATCCAATTGTCCAACGTTTAGAATTTGCCGGGGGTGCGGTGATGAACTATACCATCTCCTCCCCGAAAAGATCGATCGCCGAATTAAGTGATCTAGTTGATCGTCAAATTGGCCGCGCTTTAACGGGAGTGCCGGGGGTAGCACGAGTTGATCGCGTTGGGGGAGTCGATCGAGAAGTGCGTGTAGATTTAGATCCCGGTCGTCTGATCGCCTACGGTATCACGGCCACGGCGGTTAATGACCAAATTCGTAGTTTTAATATTAATTTACCCGGAGGGCGCTCGGAAATCGGTGGCAGTGAACAAACTGTCCGCACCCTCGGCAGCGCTGAAACGATCGAAGATTTAAGAAATTATCAAATCTCTTTACCTAACGGTGATACCGTCCCCTTAAGCAATTTAGGGACAGTTAGCGATAGTTCCAGCGATCCCCGACAAATGGCCCTCTTAGATGGGCAGCCAGTGGTGGGTTTTTCGATTTTACGGGGGACTGGCAGCACCTTGGTCACGGTAGAAACAGCAGTACGTCAAGAAATCGAGAATTTAAAGAAAAAACTGCCCGAAGACATTAAATTTCAATTAATTTTTACCCGTGCTGACTCAATTCGTGCTAGTTACGAAAGCCTTCTGAGCGATCTGATCATCGGTTGCATCATGACGGTGATCACGGTGGGTCTATTTTTAGGCAATTGGCGCGCCACGATTATCACGGGTTTGGCCCTGCCTTTGTCGATTTTCCCGACTTTTTGGGTGATGCAGTCCCTAAATTATACCCTTAACGGTATGACTCTACTGGCGTTAGCTTTAGCTTTGGGTAATCTGGTGGATGATGCGGTGTGTATGGTGGAGGACATCGATCAACATTTAGCTATGGGTAAAAAACCCCTGCAAGCGGCCTTTGATGCCTCAAAAGAGATTGGATTAGCCGTTTTAGCCAGTGCAGCGGCAATTATGGCGGTATTCCTGCCGGTTGCTTTTATGGGCGGTGTGCCGGGGCAATTCTTTCAACCTTTCGGCGTTACGGTGGCGGTTTCTACCCTATTTTCCAGTTTGATCGCTGTCACCGTCACTCCCATGTTAAGTGCCTATATTTTACAGCCGAAAAAGCTCAAAACTGGTGATGATAATCCCTCCTCGCGCCCCCGTTTTCGTCCCTACAAAAGTTTGTTAACTTGGTCCCTACGTCATCGAATCCTGACTTTATTGGCGGCTTTGGCCTTTTTTATCGGTAGTTTACAGTTAGTTCCCTTGATTCCGAAAGGATTATTTAGTTCCGGGGATACCGGATTAAGTACAATAAGCCTAGAATTGCCTCCCGGTGCGACTTTGAATGATACTGTTGCCGTGGCTAATCAGGTGAATAGTTTACTGCAAAAAAATACCGCCGTCGCTAATGTTTTGGCTATTCCGGGAGATTCGGGACGGGTAAATACGGGGTTAATATATGTTAATTTAGTTCCTAAGGAACAGCGATCGCTAACTCAACGGCAATTTGAGGAACAAACCCGCCTGGATTTCCAGAAGATACCTGGTGCTAGAGTTAGTTTTCGGGCGCAGGGGGGAGCAGGAAGCACTAAGGATGTCGCTATTGTCTTAAAAAGTGAAAATGGCGATATTTTAACCCAAACTGCCCAAAAATTAGAGCGAGAAATGCGGGCTTTACCCGGTTTTGTCGAGGTCAGTTCCGGGGTAAGTTTAGTTAAACCGGAACTGATTATTCAACCGGATCCTGTCCGGGCTGCTGATCAGGGAGTCTCGGTCAGAGCGATCGCCCGTACTGCATCTTTAGCTTTAATCGGCGATAATGAGTTTAATTTAGCTAAATTTAACCTGGCTGACCGACAAATTCCCATCCGGGTAAAAATTGCCAATGATGGACGCAGTGAGATAGAAACTCTGCAAAATTTGCGCGTTCCTAGCAGTAATGGGACGTTAGTACCGCTTAACTCGGTGGCGACAATTAGCTTAGGTAGTGGACCTGCGGAAATTCAACGCTTTAACCGTCAACGTCAGGTTAATATTGGAGCTAATTTAGAGGGAGTTTCTTTGGGAAGTGCGGTGACACAAATTCGCGCTTTACCAACTATGAAAAACTTACCCCCAGAGGTGACAGAAGAACCCTTTGGTGATGCTCGCATTATGCGCGATATCTTTGCTCGTTTTTTGGGGGCGTTAAGTTTAGCAATTATTTCTATCTATGGGATTCTGGTCTTGTTGTATAACAATTTTCTCTATCCCCTAGCGATTTTAACTTCCCTTCCTTTATCGATTGGTGGTACTTTAATCGCTCTTTTAATTACCCAAAAAGAGTTAGGTTTATACGCTTTAATTGGTATAGTTTTACTGATGGGATTAGTCACTAAAAATGCGATTCTGTTAGTCGATTTTGCCCTGAGTGGCATTGAGGCAGGGAAACCGCAGTTTCAGGCGATGATTGATTCGGGAGTCTCTCGTTTACGACCAATTATTATGACCTCCGTTTCCACAATTGCCGGGATGTTACCGATTGCTTTAGCTTTGGGTGCAGATGGGGAAATTCGCGCACCGATGGCGATTGCCGTTATTGGTGGTTTTACCACTTCCACCCTGTTAACTTTGGTGGTTGTGCCGGTAATCTTTACTTATATCGATAGTTTTTACTATTGGTTGCGGGGATTATTTGTTAAACAAAAACCCAAGTCGATTTAGTAGTAAGGCACAGAAAACGGGTTTCTCGGAGAAACCCGTTTTCTACTCATGCACTCATGCAAAAAGGGGAATAAATAATCAGTCTTTAATAACCAGATTTAGTATAAAATATCTCTCTGAAAGCTTGAGAAAAAACCCAGAGAAACTAACCCATGAATCCCTTGACAGTCACAGATCAAACTCTATCCCTTCCCCCCATGGGCTGCGGTACTTGGGCCTGGGGAAATCGTCTTCTCTGGGGTTACGATGAGAGTATGGATAGCCAGTTACAAGCGGTTTTTAATCTCTGCGTCGAGCGGGGTGTCACCCTATTTGATACGGGAGACTCCTACGGGACAGGCAAACTCAACGGACAGAGTGAGAAGCTATTAGGACGCTTTACAGGGGAATATAGCGGTTATAACGCTGATCATATTCGTATTGCTACCAAACTCGCCCCTTATCCTTGGCGTTTAACCCGTCATGCCATGGTGAAAGCTTGTCAAGCTTCGGCAACCAGACTAGGCCGCCCAGTGGATTTAGTGCAAATGCACTGGTCAACGGGCAATTATGCGCCATGGCAGGAGGGGGGATTATTAGACGGATTGGGGGATTGTCTGGAAAAGGGGTTAGTTAAAGGAGTCGGTTTATCCAATTTTGGACCGAAAAGATTGAAGTCTGCCTATCAAAAGTTTGCCAGTCGCGGCATTCCTATTACCAGTTTACAGGTACAGTATTCTCTCCTTTCTACCTATCCTCTCACTGACTTAGGATTAAAGGAACTATGTGATCAATTGGGCATTAAAATTATTGCCTATAGTCCCTTAGCTTTGGGGTTATTAACGGGGAAATATCGAGATAATAAAAACTTACCCCCAGGATTACGTCGCTTCCTTTTTGGTCAATTAATTCCCGCTATTTCTCCTCTGATAAGTTGCCTAGAAGTTATCGCCCAAGCTAAAAATAAAACTATTAGCCAAGTTGCTTTAAATTGGTGTATCTGTAAGGGAACAATTCCTATCCCAGGAGCCAAAAATGTTCAGCAAGCTGAGGATAATTTAGGGGCTTTAGGATGGAGTTTAGACAGCGGGGAAATAGCAGAATTAGATAAAATTGCCGCGGGTTTGGATAAAAAAATGGTACAAAATATCTTTCAAACTAAGTAGGGTATGCTGAAAAAGTTTGTTGGTGGGGTGTAGGGTGTGGAACGAACCACAAAGACACAAAGGACACAAAGATCGATCGCTTATAAGTTAAACTGATCAGACAAAGAATAAGAGGGACAATTTCCCCCCGATAAGTCCAAAGACCAGTACTTTTTGATTTCAAAAAAGCCTAAAGATATTATCCAACAAGGTTTTTAGATTTATTCAGCCAACCCTATATAACCATTAAGATAACTGCTATAATTGAGTTCGCTCGAACAAAAAGAGATAATAAAGATCTAAAAAGTTTTACAAATAAATATTTCAAAATCTTGGTTACAGGGGTCAATTTATAGGAGGTATAGATAGCATATAGCTAAGGTTTGTTCCAGTTAAGAGAAATAAATTGTTGAGGGGTCGATTGGTTATGTTCGGTTCTCTTACTTTGGGAATAATAACCCCAGTAAAAAACTTGTGAACAAGGTAGTTTTAACAATGACTCAACCTTATGAAATGCCCGATGAGCGGGAGGGTTCTAGTATGGAATCGTCAACGAATAAAGATGTGATCGAATTTGATCCCAATGCGCCTTTGGGAAGCGAAAATCAAGCCTTAGAAGTAATAGAAGCCTCCGAGTCTATCGATACGATCGGTATCACTCAAGATTGGTTTTCAGCCCAAGAAGAATTAGAACAGCGCCTCGGTGGCAGTGAAACCTTTACCGCCTCCCTATCCGAGTCGATTGCGAACTATGACACCGGAGGGGAACGCATTCTCGGCACTGGCATCGGTTTTCGTAGCGTCGGTGGACTGCTTACCCCCGATGTGACTCTGAAAGTTTACGTCAGCGAAAAAGTGGCCGGGACAATTGCCGCTAGTGCTTTTGCCGCCGTACCCACCTCGATCGGGGGTATGCCTGTAGAAATCGAAGAAGTGGGCGAGATCGTCACCCAGTTATATAATCGTCGTTATGCGCGCCCAGTTCGTTGTGGTGTCTCCATCGGTCATCCGCAAGTAACCGCGGGGACTCTTGGCTGTCTGGTAGTGCTACGCAATAATAAGCTGTGCCTGTTGAGTAATAACCACGTCATCGCCAATTCCAACAACGCCCGTATCGGCGATCCGATTATCCAGCCCGGACGGGTTGATGGTGGGGTTGTCCCCGGCGATCGAATCGCCCTCCTGGAAAATTTTGTCCGGGTCAACTGTCCGGGTCCTAACTTGGTAGATGCGGCCGTTGCTTGGACAGCTTTTAGTTTTGTCGATCCGCGTCATGTCAACTACACCCTCAATCCTACACCGATCGCCGCCCGCCTAGGTATGACGGTGAAGAAAAATGGTCGGACAACCCAAGCAACTATCGGCACGATTACCGATATTAACGTCAACATCTCCGTCGGCGGCTACTCCTGCGGTGCCGCCCAATTCCGCAATCAGATCGGCATCCGTGGCATCGGCGGCAATCCTTTTAGTCGCGGTGGGGACTCTGGTTCACTGATCGTGACGGCAAACAGCAATCAACCCGTCGCCCTCCTCTTTGCAGGACGAACAGACAACAGTATCACCTTTGCTAACCCGATCGGAGCCGTGATCTCGCAACTTTCCATTCAGAGATTTGTCAACAGTCGCTAATTCCCCCTCAAGTTTTCCTCTGGCCAATCTCCACACCTGATCGCCGAATCCTAGAGGCGATCGGGTGTTGTTTCAGCTAAAATTTATTTGTCGCCGACCATCGATTTAATAGGGGTAACACCAATGAAAAATTATACTCAGGAACAGTTGTTGGCTTTGCGTGACAGCCAAGAAGCTTGGTTGATGGCTCAACCCGGTGTAACTGGCACCGGAATCGGTCTAGATGCCAGAGGGCAGCTGGTGTTACGCATCTTCACCAAAGGTATTTCTGCCAGCACACGCCAGTCTATTGCCGGGCAACTCCCCCATGTTCCCCTCGACTGGGAAGAAGGAGATGTTATCGCTTATTAAAGCCAGCAAGCGCCTGTGAGCCAAATAACAGCGATCTTCAGCTGTCTTGAGAGACCAATTTTAAGCTAGGACGGGGTTGGATTGTTCCCCCGTAAGCGACGGCAGTATGAGGAGATAGGACAAGATGAGGAGATATACCCAGGGAGATTCGATAAATTTCCCCAGCTTTATCCATTAATTGCTGTTTAACTGGCTCTTTCGGCAAATTTTGCCGCCAAGCTAGGGGAATCCCCTCGATACCGTTGTACAATCCCGCCCAAATTCCCGCTAAAGTGGTGGTTAATTGCCGTTGATAGGGACTAGAATTAGCACGACGCACGCTCACGGCGAAATCCTCGCTCGTTTGCAGAAAGGTATAGAGAGAAAATGCGATCGCAATTCCTAAAGGTGAGCTATCTTTCGCCCAAGCCGATAAAATGGACTCTAAGGGATGATTCTGCCCTAAAGCTGACTGAATCTGCTCTAATAGCTTATTATTGGGGTTAATAGTTAGTAATTGCCCCATTAACTGATTTAAAGGCCTTTTTCCCTGTAATAACAGACCTACAGCCTCTCCCCAAATTATCGCTTCTTGTCGGGTTAACTCGGAAATTAAGCCCTTTTTTAGCCAAAAATTTAATCTAGCTTGCCAACGTTCCCCATGGTCAGGCCAGGTTAAAATCTCCGGCAGTAGTATAAATAATAACGCCGATTCCGACCGCTCCTTAGATGCGATCGCAAGGGGCAAATCTTCCTGAGATTGCAGAGCTTGCAAAAGCAGGGTCGTCCTTGGCGTAGCCTCATAGTTAAAGGCTGGTATTAGGGGCTGATTATGCAAGGATTCCCCGATATATGCCCCGATTAACCCTCCCTGAAGGCGATCGAGGGGTGAAAAAACCTTTTGCATAAATTAGCTCAATTTGCCCGGTAGGTGACTTCCTCGACTTTGCCCGGTTGCCCCAGTTGTTTAGCATGGGCATTATTAACGGCAACGTAAACCCCGCCGGCATTACCCGCCCTCACGGTTAATTCCCGGTTTGCTTGCCAAGTGCGATGGCTTCCCTGGGGCAGCACACCCTCAAATTCTGTCTTGCCATCCACCACCACCCGCAGCCAGCAGTCATCCTCCAGTTTTACCCCCACCACCAGCTGCTGATTATTGCTGGTTTTGTTGGCTACCGGTTGAAGGGGATTGCTTTTCGGTTGGACAATTTGCTGTTGTGGCAAGGAAGGCGGCGGTAAGCGATTCGATTGCAGTACCGATTTTTGCAGGACGTGGGATAGGGTTTGTACGGAACCAATAACTAAGATTAAATAGAGAAAATAGAGATGAATCGGGCGAATTTGAAGACTCGGCAGCGATAAAGACGGTTTTGTTCCCCTAAAAAAGTTATTGACCTTGGTGGGAAAACGCCGGCTAATCGTCTCACCATCCAGGGACAGACTATCGGCAAATTGTTTGATTAACCAACGAATATAAATCGGTTCGGGCAACGCCTCCAAATCCCCCGCTTCCAGTGCTTCTAGGCGATGGCGCGGGATTAAGGTTTTCTGGGCAATTTCCTCGAGAGAAAGGGACTGTTCTAGGCGATTTTTTTGCAAATAAACGCCGATTTCCAGTAATTTGGTTCGCTGTTTATGCTGGGGATCAAGTTGTGATTGGAGAAGGCGAAACATATCGCTATTAGGGGCTGACTTTCAGCTTAGTTAATCTGGCTTTTTAAATATTTCAGTTCATCAAGGGTTAAAAAACGGTAATCACCCAAGGGTAAGGGGGAATTATTACCGGAGTTTAGTTGAATACGACCGATGGCACTGCGATGAAGTTTCAGGACGTGATAACCTAATTCTTCGGCTACAGAGCGAATCTGCCGATTTCTTCCTTCCACTAAAATAACTTCTAGTAGGGTTTTTTGGTCGGTTTGCTTGAGTATCTCAACCTGTGCGGGTAAGGTTTTTTTTCCCTCTAAGAGGATACCTTCTCGCCAACGCTGGAGAGCAAGTCTATCAATCGCACCATCTAGCCAAACCCGATAGGTTTTGGGCAAATGATAACGGGGATGGGTGAGGGTGAGGGTGAGTTGACCGTCGTTGGTGAGGAGTAAAGCCCCAGTGGTGTTGATGTCCAACCTTCCTACGGGATGTAACCCCGTCTCGCTGGCGAGGGAGTCGGGCAAAAGGTCAATTACCGTCGGCCGGTTTTGTGGATCCTTACAGGTAGAAACCACACCAATGGGTTTGTTGACCAGTATATACAATCTTTTGGGACGATTGGCCGGTTCAATTTTTTTTCCGTCTATCTCTAGGTGATCTTTTTCGGGGTCGGCTTTTTCTCCTAACTGCACGATTTTGCCATTCCGTCTCACCCGGCCGGCTACGATCATCTCCTCCGCCCTTCTTCGGGAGGCAATTCCCCACTGGGCAAGGATTTTCTGGACTCTCTCCGCCATTTTTTCTTAGTTTTTAACCCTTTCTCTCTCCTATTATAGGCATCCTAAAAGGGTTTTTTCGCCCAAAAAGTGAAGAAAAACCGAATATCTCCGGCTGCCTCTTTGATTTTTTTCTTTGAAAACTTCTCAAAAAAAAGAGGAGTGACCCCTTGACCTGGGCGGCGGCTTCGGTTATACTTTTCTTATAATGGGAATCCGTGCATTTTTCATCAGACTCCACCACTCCATTGTATATAAAGTCTTATAAAAATATTATTGCAAAAAGCCCTGAAAAAAGCAAGCAAAATTTTGCCTCTTTGATTTTTTTCTTTGAAAACTTCTCAAAAAAAAGAGGAGTAATCCCTTGACTTGGGCGGCGGCTTCGGTTATACTTTTCTTATAATGGGAATCTGTGCGTTTTTTACTAGACTCCACCACTCCATTATATATAAAGTCTTATAAAAATATTATGGCAAAAAGCCGTGAAAAAAGCAAGCAAAATTTTGCCGACAATTGTTAAAAAAGTCGGGTTAATTTTCCTGACGGGGGGATATGACTTTAAACGGGTTATTTCTCGGTTATCCAAGCGGTAAACTTTGATTGATGATGAATTGGGGACGTAAGTGACGGAGTTTGCCTCTCTTTGTTATAATTCAAAGACTTCAACTCGTGGAATCTCTAGTTAAGACAATTAAATCCTTGTCCCTAGAAGAACAAGAATTGTTAGGAAAAAAACTCAAAGATCACCCCTCTTGGGAAATTGCATTAGAACGAATTGACGCAACTCGAAAAGCCATTTATGAACGTCGTCAGGGAAAACCATTTAAAACCGATGTTACTGAAATTATTCATCAAATGAGAGAAGAAAGAGATCGGCAATTGATGGAAGAAATTGTGAGTGAATAGAGAAAATAATGACTAATACATTTATCTGTGTTGATTCTAGTTTTATAGTTCGTTTAACAACGGTTGAACCTTCTGTAACAATGTACAGTCAACTCTGGCAAAAATGGATGACCGAGGAAAATTTAGTGATTGCACCAACTTTATTATGTTACGAAGTCACTAACGTATTTTATCGTCTGAAAAAAGCTGGTCAAATTTTGGAGACGGAAGCGCAAACCCTCCTTACAGAAGTCTTAGATTTACCTATTCAGTTTCATGGAGATCATTACCTCCATTACCAAGCAATAGAAATTTCGCAAACCTTGAATCTTCCTGCTACTTATGATGCCCATTATCTAGTATTAGCTCAACGATTTCAAGCAAATTTATACACTAGCGATAAACGCTTATTTAACAGCGTTAAATCTTCTCTAAGTTGGGTTCATTTGGTTGAAGTGTAGATTTTTATTTCTCTCTCAATAGCTTTAGTTTTATTTAACCTGACTAGGCAGTATGCTTAGAAAAGCACAAAAGTCGAGCTAGTTTTGCTTACGGGGGGATATGACTTTAAACGGGTTATTTCTCGGTTATCCAAGCGGTAAACTTTGATTGATGATGAATTGGGGACGTAAGTGACGGAGTTTGCCTCTCTTTGTTATAATTCAAAGACAAAGTAAGGTTCTTCGTTACTTGGTATGGTTCGATCAGGGGGCAGAAATCGGCTAAATCCTTATCTGGCAAGAGACTTAATTGATTAGCTCGTTCTAGATTGAAAACAATTGGCAAAAATCGAAGGAACCAATTTTTCTAACTCCACCCAAACGAATAACAAGGTACTAAATCCCAAACAGATTAATAATTCTTCTTTAGTTAAAAATTGAGTGCCGAAAAAATCCCGCAGGGCAGGAACATAGATTAACATCAGTTGAAAAATTGTCGTCAGGGTTACTGCTACCCAAAGATAGGGATTAGTCAAAGGATTCATTTCTATGGTAAGATGATCGCTCGATCGCACGGAAATGGCATGACCCATCTGAGCTAAACAGAGAGTAGTAAAAACCATAGTTTTCCATGAACCAGTATTACCAAAAAGTGGATCCAAGCGCACAGCGATTAACATTTGAGTGATATTAATAATCGAAAAAATAATCCCAATTCTCACAATATAACTGCCCAAACCGCGAGCAAAAATACTTTCTTGGGGACTAAAAGGAGGGCGACGCATAATATTAGGAGAAGCGGGTTCCACTGCCAAAGCTAACGCGGGTAAACCATCAGTAACTAAATTCATCCAGAGAATTTGTAGGGGAGTGAGAGGAGTAGCTAAACCCAAAAGAGGCGAAGCAGCGATAGTAATCACTTCCCCGATATTACTGCCGAGAATATATTTAATAAAACTGCGAATATTGTTATAAACCACTCGCCCTTCTTCCGTGGCAGCGACGATGGTGGCAAAATTATCATCAAGGAGAATCATATCACTAGCCTCTTTGGTGACATCGGTGCCGGAGATTCCCATGGCAATGCCGATATCTGCTTGTTTCAGGGCCGGAGCATCATTAACCCCATCTCCGGTCATAGCGACAAATTTACCCTTTTTTTGCAAGGCGCGGACAATAGTTAATTTATGTTCGGGGGAAACACGGGCATAGATGTTAGTTTTGTCAATGATGTTTTCTAGCTGAATTGGTGATAATTTATCTAATTCTTGCCCTGAGATGACTAAAGCTCCCGCTTGGGCAATACCAAGACTTTTAGCCACCGCTAGAGCGGTTAATTGATGATCGCCGGTGATCATGATCGGACGGATTCCCGCTTCTCGACACCTAGCCACGGCGATTTGTACCTCCGGTCGCGCTGCGTCGATCATACCGACCATTCCTAACCAAATTAGCTCATCTTCGCTGATTTCAGTTGATTCTGGCGGATAAATTAGTGTTTTATAGGCTAATCCTAAGACTCGTAAACCCCTGTTAGCCATAGCATTGTTAGCGACTAAGACTTTTTCTTTTTCCCTATCCCCAAAAGGAAGACTTTCTAATCCCGATTGATAGGAGAGACACTGTTCAAGGATTAATTCTGGGGAACCTTTGGTAAATAGTACCGGATTGACTCCTTGACAAATGACCGACATTCGCTTTCTTTGAGAAGAAAAGGGGATTTCAGCGATTCTAGGGAACTCTTGCTTGGTTAGGGATAAATTTAAGCCCGCTTTCGCCCCTAAAACTAATAAGGCTCCTTCCGTGGGATCGCCTAAAATGCTATCGTGACCGTTATCGAGGTCTAAACTGGCATCGTTGCAGAGGATACTGGCAATTAAGAGATGATGTAATTCTAGATCGGTTTTGGGATCGATCGCCCGTTGCTCGGAGTCTAAAAATTGTCCTTTTGGGCTATATCCTTCCCCAGTAACTAAAAAACTGCGATTAACTGTCTCTATCTCCCGCACGGTCATTTTATTTTCCGTTAGCGTCCCAGTTTTGTCGGAACAGATCACATTAACAGAACCAAGGGTTTCTACTGCCGGCAGTTTGCGAATCAAGGCCTGACGTTTGACCATGCGTTGGGTACCTAGGGCGAGAGTTAGGGTGATAACTGCGGGTAATCCTTCGGGAACGACGGCTACTGCCATACTAAGGGAAACTTCCACTAATTCCTCTAGGGCCGACCAACCGGCATTGATCAGGCCGATGGTAATAGTCAGGGCAACTAGAATGAGAGAACCAGCAACAAGGACATTACCCAAGTGAGTCATTCTTTTTTGGAGAGGAGTGGGTTCATTGCCGACTGTTGCTAACATTTGAGCGATTTTGCCTAATTCCGTGGTCATCCCCGTATTGGTAACGATGACCTTGGCCCGGCCTTGCAGTACCTCTGTTCCGGTAAAGACAAAATTTAAGCGATCGCCAAGGGGAGTATCCCTGTCTAAGGGGTCAATGGAGGCGGATTTATTAACACTATTTGCCTCTCCTGTCAAGGCCGATTCGCGAATTTGCAGGTTAAAAGCTTCGATAATTTGGCCGTCGGCGCTGATTTGGGTTCCCGCTTCAATCAGCATGATGTCCCCCGGGACGAGATTAACCGCGTCTATTTCCCCGCGTTGACCCTCGCGAATAACATTAACTTGGGGAGAGGAAAGTTTTTTTAAAGCGGCCAGAGCTTTTTCGGCGCGACTTTCTTGCAGATAGCCGAGGATACCATTGAGGATGACAATTGTTAAAATAGCGATCGTATCTTTGAAGGGAACACCAATTTTAGCCAGATGACCGCGCTGTAATGCCAGTAAATCCAGTCCTCCGGAAATTATGGCCACGGCAATTAAGAGGAGGAGCATAATATTGGTAAACTGATCTAGGAGAATTTGCCAATTACTGCGCCTTGGACGTTCTTGTAGTTCATTTTTGCCATAATATTTAATTCTTTCGGCGATTTGCTCCCTATTGAGGCCATTAACAGCCGAACTACCGAGGATAGATAGGGTGGTTTCCACCGGATAGGTATGCCAAGGTTGTTGCAAGTTAACGCTGGAATGAGCAGAATAGTCGGCATTAGCGGCCATGGCAAGTCAAGATAGTTGATCTAGATAGATCTTAGCCCTTTCTTTCCAGGGTCACAGGAAAAAACAAATGTTTAAACTGCCTCTCCCTGCTCCCTTCTCCCTACTTCCATGCAGTCTTAACGAGTAATACTAAATCCGGTTATTAAAGAATGATTATTTATTCCCCCTTTTGCCTATTGCCTTTTGCATGAGTGCCTGTCCTGATATGTAGCCTATGCTCAACGGATTTAGTATAATGTAGATAGTCAACAGCTTAGTAGGGCAAAGTAAACCAAAATTGTGAACCTTTTTCGTCATTATTCATAATGCCAATTTCACCTCCGTGAGCATGGATAATTTGACGACATAGATATAAACCTAGTCCTAAACTAATCTGATTATTATTATTGCCTCGTTGATAGCGATCAAATAATTGTTTTCTCTGGGTTTCGCTAATTCCCACCCCATTATCGGCAATAGTACACCAGAGATAATTGCCCTCTAGTCTAGCGGATAAAGTGATAATTATCCCCTGGGGATTGTGTTTAAGGGCATTGGCTAATAAATTCTCAAAAACTCGCCAGAGATGATGAGCATCGGCATTAACTAAGGGTAAATCGGGGGAAAAATTATTAATTAAAGTTGCTTGATTTTCCTTTAATCTTAACTCCCATTCCTGACTGATCTGTTGACCAATTTCGTAGAGAGATAAAGGCTTTAGTTCTAGGGAAACTCCCCAAAGATCATTTTGTCGGGTTTCGACGAGAGAATCAATTAAAGTTAATTGTCGATCGCAACTGTTGGCCATCTGTTGTAAAATCTTCCGGGATACTTCTTTAGTTTCTACCTGAGAATTTTTAATTAAATTATTTAAGATCATTGACATCCCGATCACGGGATTGCGGAGATCGTGAGAGACGGCATGAAGATAAATTTCTAAAGTTTCCTCAGTTTTTTGACGTTCTTTAATTTCGTTTTGGAGTTGTTTTTTTTGACGAGAAATAGTTAATTGATTTTCGATGCGGGCCATCACTTCTTCCCCCTGAAAAGGTTTAGAAATATAATCAACACCTCCCACTTGAAAAGCTTTGACTTTATCTAAGACATCATCAAGAGCGCTGATAAAAATCACGGGAATTTCTCTGGTTTTTTCATCAGCTTTTAACTGTTCACAAACTTGATAACCATTGAGATCGGGCATATTAATATCGAGGAGGATCAGATCGGGAATTAGCGATCGCACGGTATTCAGGGCCATCTGTCCATTAATCGCTTTGCGTACCTGATAGCCCTTCTCGGTGAGCATAATCGACAATAGCCGCACATTATTGGGCAAATCATCGACAATTAAGACACTAGGGCGCGGTGTGAGTTGAGTCATGCCGGTTATTTTATAACTCAAACTGTTTAAATAAAGTGTATAAAAAAACAGGGGCTTGCCGAAAAAGTTTTTCCTGGGGGCAGGGTATCGGGTGGTACAAGCGAGAAAGTCTCGTTACTCTACAGCGATCGCCTAGGGATTGTTGCCCATAAAAAAAGCACGGAACCCCACAGCAATCAAGGAACCACTCAAAAGAGTTATTAATGTCCAAATTTGGTTACTTTGGGTTCCTTCCACCTTGATCAGTCGATTATCCATACTATCGACTTTCTCTGTTAAAGTTGCTAGTCCTATCTTGACATCGGTGACATTTTTCTGTAGGGTTTCTAGCTTTTGCTCGACATTTTTCTGTAAAGTTTCTAGCCTTTGATCAAACCTTTTTTCGAGATTATCTAGCTTTTGCTCGAAACTTTTTTCGAGATTGTCTAGCTTTTGATCAAACCTTTTTTCGAGATTATCTAGCTTTTGCTCGAAACTTTTTTCGAGATTGTCTAGCTTTTTGTCAAAACCTTTTTCGAGATTGTCTAGCTTTTGGTCAACATCTTTCTGGAAGGTGTCTAGCTTTCGATCAACACTTTTAATACTATCTTTAATTTCCTTGAGGACAGATTCGAGGGAATAGGCAAGGGTTTCTGCTGTCATTGTGGTTAACTCCTATCAGTCGAGAGATAATTTAATTATCGATAAAAATCCTCTTAATTCTCCACTTCATTTTTTTCGGGAAATCTCGCCTCATCTTCCAATTTCTCGCTGATTTCTGGCAGTTTTAGCAATAGTCCGGCGAATAACCAATAGTAAACAGAAACAGGCTCGACGGAGAGAGGATAATAGTAGGGGTTAAAGCTAATAAAAAGCAGGAAAATCCAGATACAGAGACCCCAATGCTTTAAAGCAGCATTTTTTACCTTTAAATAGGCTTTAAAGGTGAGAATACAGAGAATTGTCACCAGTGCCATAAAAGCGATAAAACCGACGATACCGATTTCGTAGAGGAGTTTAGCGTAGTAGGTTTCAATTAGTCTTATCCCTTCTTCTCCAGCTACATGAAGAGCGCCACTGCTGGCTTTGCCTAAACCAAAACCAAAAAGCTGTGCATAATTGAACATCCACTGTATTTGATTGCCTACAAAGTCAATGGGAGACGAATATAGCCAGCGATCGATAAAATTTAGCCCTCTTTCCTGAATAAAGGGATTTAACGTCACCGCGAGCAGGGAAATCAGCCCCAAGATTCCCAATTTTAATGGTAACTTTTGTTTATGTTTGCTAGTAGCAATAAAAAGAACCAAGTAAAACAAAGGTACTAGCAAGAAAGGTAATCTTTGTCCAGAAACCAGAGTCGCAAGGAAGACTAAAACCATGGCCACCCAACCAGCGACGCGCCATCTTTTTTGCGGATCACTAAAACTGGCCGCGTAACTGATGACGCTGCTAGATACTAAGAACCAACCCCATTGCCAAGGATCAGAAAATGTGCCGGGGAGACGAATTAAGCCTCGATCGGGATTATACAACACTGAACCCCCGACAAAACATTGAGCTTTCAAGCTGGCTTTGTCGGTAATATCTGGATAAAATTGGCTGTCGGATTTCGGGACAAGAACTTCCAGTTGATTGAGGAATTCATTATCAGGACAGATGCCTTGGACGAGTAAGAAGTATTGAATTAGGGCTAAACCGCAACAGACTAATATCATCACGATTAAAACCCGATTAACCACGAATAAATCTCGTTTTTGCTCGATTAGATAGTAGCCACAGAGAACTAGGGGAATATAACTGAGGAGGATTTTTAATCCCACAATTCCCGAGGCAATTCCTCCTCGGGGCAGATTGACAAAAAGAAAAGTTATCAGGCTGCTGGCAAGTAAAATCAAAGCTGTGAGGAGAAAAGGCTTGATTTGGGGGCGTAATTGTTTAAAAGTTTTGGTTTTAATTAAAATTGCCGCTAAAGCGGCGAAATAAAAGGCATCCTTGACGATTTTGTAGAGAGCATAGGATGGCTCTATGCCAATAAAGTTGCCCACTACCTGAAAAACTCTCACCACAGACAAAGCGAAGGTATTACTCAGGGGAAGATAGATGATTAGGGCTAATAATCCCAGACGGGGATGGATGAAAGAGGCGACCATGGCGGGAACTGCCCAAATTCCTAATAAGGCCGCTTTTTTGCCAAATAGAATCCCTAAGACTAGACTAATTATTGTAGTGGCGATCACCAATATCGTTAGTAACAGGGAGTTCCTCTCTTTCATACCGTGCGGGTTGAACAGGTTTAGCAGAAAGTGTACCGGATTTTTGCCGAGATTCTCATTCTCAATGGCCGAGAGTTTCCTGTTGCTTCTTACCTGTTGCTATACTTATGTAAAATTTTATTTATCTCGATCTTGACTCCGTGGCCGAAAATCTTTCTTTTCAAGACCTTTATCAAGCTGGAATCAGTGCTTTTGAGCGTGGACAATATCGTCTTAGTATCCAGCAATTAAATGCCGCTTTATCCTTAATTTCCTTAGGATCCCGAGCAGGGGGTGAGATCCAAATTTGGTTAATTTCTGCCCATCAGGGGTTAGGAGAGGGGGAAAAAGCTAGTGAAATCTGTAGGCAACTTATTACCCATCCTATCTATCAAATTCGCGAACAGGCCAAGCGTCTGCTTTATATTATCGAAGCTCCCCGTCTCAAACGCCCAGATGAGTGGATGACGAAGATTCCCGATTTAGAGAAACTTCCCGATAGTACAGCGCAATTTAAAAAGGGAACAAATAAACAGAAAAAAGAAGAACCCCCCGCACCCATGCAGTTAGAGCAGCATAAAAATACTGTTTTTAGCGGACTGGCGATCGCTATTGTTCTATTGATGCTCTGGTTTTTTGCTAAAAATAGCTAAATTAGTTGACAATAAACTTCTAATATGCTAATGCAGTTAGCTATGGCTCCTAAATGGGCGATTTCATAACCGTGGGTGTTTTGGGTGGGAAAACCTAAGCAAGCGGCCTTAGCTATATGACCGAATTTCATGGCAATGGAGGCATCGCTACCAAAACCACTAATAATGGCTAATTGCAGCGGTATTCCCGCCTTTTCGGCTGCGGTTCGTAATTCTTGATTTAATTGCTCATCGAAAATTTGGGTCTGAAACCCCGTCGTTCTACGACGGCTTTACTGTTAAATATGAGCATCGTTTACGAAATATATGCTAGTGTGAAAGGACATGGAAAAAGCCTATTCGTTTCG